>NZ_JBKEVC010000022.1:0-1321 GCF_056356895.1 Bifidobacterium sp. LH_424 | reverse complement strand
ACGCCTTATTCAGACTCGCCTTCGCTACGCGTACCCCACACGGGTTACGCTCGCCACCTGCCACTGACTCGCAGA
The DNA here is from genome assembly GCF_056356895.1 of Bifidobacterium sp. LH_424. NCBI lineage: Bacteria > Bacillati > Actinomycetota > Actinomycetes > Bifidobacteriales > Bifidobacteriaceae > Bifidobacterium > Bifidobacterium sp. LH_424. The sequence goes on along the minus strand of NZ_JBKEVC010000022.1, from coordinate 1,246 downwards.
CTCATTTTTCGATAGGCACGCCGTCACCCCATCAAGGAGGCTCCGACGGATCGTAGGCGCACGGTTTCAGGTACTCTTTCACTCCCCTCCCGGGGTGCTTTTCACCTTTCCCTCACGGTACTAGTTCACTATCGGTCGGACAGGAATATCTAGGCTTACCCCACGGTCGGGGCGGATTCACACGGGATTCCACGAGGCCCGCGCTACTTGGGAACACGCGATCATGAGACCATGCGCATACGACTACGGGGCCATCACCCTCCACGGCCAGGCATCCAATCCTGTTCGTCTCGCACACGGCTTTATCACTCACGCCCGGTCCGTCGGAACCGGGACACACGCTCCCACAACCCCGATGCCGCAACCCCCGACGGGTATCACACGACACCGGTTTGGCCTGATCCGCTTTCGCTCGCCACTACTCACGGAACATCCTTTCCTACAGGTACTGAGATGTTTCACTTCCCTGCGTACCCCCCAGCCCGAAGACTGGTGCCACCCCATCCAGGGTGGCGGGTTCCCCCATTCGGACATCCTGGGATCAAAGCCCTGTCGGCGGCTCCCCCAGGCCTATCGCGGCCCCACACGTCCTTCATCGGTCCTGTCCGCCAAGGCATCCACCACTGCGCCCTCACCAGCAACACACGAAAGCGTCACCGGCGAAAACCAAATTCGCGAATACATCGGACGACACATCAACACAACATGTCAAAATGATCACAAAACGACCGAACGAACACCCAAGACAAAAAAACATCTCGGAGTCCATTCGAAATCAACAGAAACAAGAAAAAAACTCTTTCTTGCTCGCGTCCACTATCCAGTTCTCAAACCACCAACACACACCCCGACCAGCCACACCGACGACAAGCCGGCAAGCCAAGCCAGGAAGGCATCGGACCCGCACACCGGAAGGAAACACCCTCCAGGAGTGGCGGTCCGGGAACCCAAAAGCATGCCGCACCACCCACAAGAGCCACCCCCAAAAGGGACGACCCGAAAAAGCCAACGATCTCTTCCACACCAGCAACCCCGACCCACGTGCGACGATCGCACGCGCGGGGCACACACCGGACGAGAAACCCTCGCCCTGAATTCTCCGTAGAAAGGAGGTGATCCAGCCGCACCTTCCGGTACGGCTACCTTGTTACGACTTAGTCCCAATCACGAGCCTCACCTTAGACGGCTCCACCCTCCAAAGGAGGTTAGGCCACCGGCTTCGGGTGCTGCCCACTTTCATGACTTG
>NZ_JBKEVC010000021.1:0-1480 GCF_056356895.1 Bifidobacterium sp. LH_424 | reverse complement strand
TGAACCGCACCCTGATTGTTGGACTGAAGTAATTCGGATTCGATGATTGGAGGTGCGGTTTCTCATGTCCGGGAATCGCAGGCGTCGTTATGACGATGGTTTCATGCGGCTCGTCGTTGGTGTCTTCCATGAGGGCCATGGCTATAAGGCCGCGGCGCGCCGGCTTGGCGTGTCCGTCGATACCGCGAAAAAATGGTTTCTGTCGTATCGGATCGGCGGGGAGGCGGCGCTCATGGGAGAACGCGGCGGCAGAAAGGCCTACGGCTACGAGACGAAGCTCGCGGCGGTGCGCGACCATGTGGAGCGTGGAATGACCGCGGCCGAGGTCATGGCCCGGTACGGGATCGCGAGCGTCTCGCCATTGCGCCGTTGGTGCCGCGAGTACCGGGCGGGCGGTCCGGAGGCGTTGCGTCCGAGGCCGAAGGGTCGGCCGAAGGGCGCGAAGTCCAAGCCGAAACCGGCACCCACGAGGGAGCGGCTTCTCGAGGAGGAGAACGAGTATCTCAGGGCGAGGGTCGCGTATCTGGAAAAAGCCCGCGCCCTGCTGGCGTCGAAGTCACCAACCGGGAGAAGTCGGTGATCGTCTCGACGCTGGCGGGGCTCGGCCATCCGCTCGCGTATCTGCTCAGGGCCGCCGGTCTGGCGCGGAGCACCTACTACTATCTCCGTTCCCATCCCATGCCGGTCACCCGTCCGGACATCGAGCCGATGGTCGCCGAGATATTCGCGCGCACGCCCAACGGGTGCGGCCACCGGCAGGTGCGCATGTGCCTCGTGCACGAGTCCGGCGTGCGCGTGAGCCACAAGAGCGTGCTGAAGGTCATGCGCCGCATGGGACTGGAGTGCCGGATACGCCGGCCGAACCCGTACCGGAGGTACAGCTCGTACAAGGGCGGGACGGGCGCCAAGCCGCCGAACCTGCTGGAACGCGACTTCGCGGCCGACCGGCCCTGGACGAAACTGGGCACCGACGTCACCGAGTTCAGGATCGCGGGAGGCAAGGCGTACCTCGCGCCCGTGTACGACATGGGGTCCAAGGAGATCATCGCCTGGGACATCAGCCGCCATCCCGACATGGCCCAGCAGCGGCGCCTGCTCTCCATGCTCGAGGAGAAGCTGCCCGAGGACGCGAACCCCATACTCCACAGCGACATGGGCTGGCAGTACCAGCACGCATGGTGGAGGAACAGGCTGACGGAGCTGGGCATACGCCAGTCCATGAGCCGCAAGGGCAACTGTCTGGACAACGCCGCCACCGAGCAGGTGTTCGGCCATCTCAAGGACGAGTTCTACACCGGCCGCCGGTTCGCCTCATACGAGGAGTTCAAGACCGGGCTGGACGCGTACATCGTCCACTGGAACACCAAACGACGCCAGAAACGACTCGGGGGACACACCCCGGAGGAATTCCGGAACATGTCCCCCACAGCCTGATCAGGTACCCTTAATAAACCACGTCCAGCAATCGGGGCGCAGTTCA
>NZ_JBKEVC010000020.1:781-1775 GCF_056356895.1 Bifidobacterium sp. LH_424 | reverse complement strand
TCAGGCCAAACCGGTGTCGTGTGATACCCGTCGGGGGTTGCGGCATCGGGGTTGCGGGAGCGTGTGTCCCGGTTCCGACGGACCGGGCGTGAGTTAGAAAACCGTGTGCGAGACGAACAGGATTGGATGCCTGGCCGTGGAGGGTGATGGCCCCGTAGTCGTATGCGCATGGTCTCATGATCGCGTGTTCCCAAGTAGCGCGGGCCTCGTGGAATCCCGTGTGAATCCGCCCCGACCGTGGGGTAAGCCTAGATATTCCTGTCCGACCGATAGTGGACCAGTACCGTGAGGGAAAGGTGAAAAGCACCCCGGGAGGGGAGTGAAAGAGTACCTGAAACCGTGCGCCTACGATCCGTCGGAGCCTCCCTGGTGGGGTGACGGCGTGCCTATCGAAAAATGAGTCTGCGAGTCAGTGGCAGGTGGCGAGCGTAACCCGTGTGGGGTACGCGTAGCGAAGGCGAGTCTGAATAAGGCGTCTGAGTCGCTTGTCCTGGACCCGAAGCGGGATGATCTAGCCCTGGGCAGGTTGAAGCGCGGGTAGGACCGTGTGGAGGACCGCACCCACCTGGGTTGAAAACCGGGGGGATGACCTGGGGCTGGGGGTGAAAGGCCAATCAAATTCCGTGATAGCTGGTTCTCTCCGAAATGCATTTGGGTGCAGCGTCGGGTGATTGCTTGCGGGGGGTAGAGCTACTGGATGCTTGAGGGCCCATACCGGGTACCGACAGCAACCAAACTCCGAATACCCGTCAAGTGTATCCCGGCAGTGAGTCGGCGGGGGATAAGCTCCGTCGTCGAGAGGGAGACAGCCCAGACCGTCGTCTAAGGTCCCCAAGCGCGTGCTAAGTGGGAAAGGATGTGGAGTCGCATAGACAGCCAGGAGGTTGGCTCAGAAGCAGCCATCCTTGAAAGAGTGCGTAACAGCTCACTGGTCTAGTGGTTCCGCGCCGACAATGTAGCGGGGCTCAAGCACGCCACCGAAGACGCGGCAGCA
>NZ_JBKEVC010000020.1:0-671 GCF_056356895.1 Bifidobacterium sp. LH_424 | reverse complement strand
CAGACCTGAAAGATTGACACTAACCTCCGGGAGCGTCGGATCCATCCTTCGGGGTGGTGAGGGCGGTCCTGTTGGGAACTGATTTCCGGTAGGGTAGCGCGTGGAGTGACGCGGATGGCATGCCGGGTCCGGAGGTGGTTTTCCGGGTCCAAGCGTGCGGGGCCTTCCCCAGGCAAATCCGGGGATGCTATGGCCCGAGGCGTGATGGGGGCGTTCTTCGGACGTCTTCCGGTGGGTCCGTCCGTCGAGAAAAGCTTCGGCGCGAGGCGCATGGGCGCCCGTACCCCAAACCGACACTGGTGGTCAGGTAGAGCATACCAAGGCGATCGAGCGAATCCTGGTCAAGGAACTCGGCAAATCACTCCCGTTCCTTCGGTTTAAGGGAGACCCCCGATGGTGAACCGGCTTGCCCGGGGAGCGGTTGGGGGTGGCACAATCCAGGGGGTAGCGACTGTTTACCAAAAACACAGGTGCATGCGAAGGCGCAAGCCGCTGTATATGCACTGACGCCTGCCCGGTGCCGGAAGGTTAAGAGGATCCGTCAACCCTTTTCGGGTGAAGCGGTGAATTCAAGCCCCGGTAAACGGCGGTGGTAACTATAACCATCCTAAGGTAGCGAAATTCCTTGTCGGGTAAGTTCCGACCTGCACGAATGGCGTAACGACTTCCCC
>NZ_JBKEVC010000019.1:0-8584 GCF_056356895.1 Bifidobacterium sp. LH_424 | reverse complement strand
ACCTGGTGATCACGGGTTCGCTGATCACGATCATCCCGTTGGTGGTCGCGTTCCTGTGCCTGCAGAAGTACTGGCAGTCCGGCCTCGCCGCCGGCGCCGTCAAGGAGTGACGGAACCGGCCTCCGGCCGGTGCCCCGTTTTCGGCTCCCTCTGACGAGGGAGCTGTCCGCCGCAGGCGGACTGAGGGAGAGCAGGAGAGCGGCCTCCGGGCCGCGGGGAAAACAGCATCGGCCGAAGGCCGATCCCGCTTCCTGCGGCCTTCCGGCCGCGGTCTCTCCCTCCGTCATCGCTTCGCGATGACACCTCCCTCGTCAGAGGGAGGCGAGAGCACCGCATCGGCTTTCGGCCGATTCCGTTCCCCCTGCCGGGTGGCGGTACCCCCTCAGTCCGCCTGCGGCGGACAGCTCCCCCTGGAAGGGGGGAGCGGGGAAATGGGTGTGTTTGCTCCCCCTTTCAGGGGGAGCTGTCGGCGAAGCCGACTGAGGGGGTTCAGAATACCGCATCGCCCGCAGGACGATTCCGAGATTCCGAACGATTCCGAAGCTTGATACTAAGGATTGTGTTATGACTACTCGTAGAGCGTTCAGGTGGCCGGCGTTGCTCACGCCGTCGACCCGTGGCATCGCGTTCGGTGGCGACTACAACCCCGACCAGTGGCCGGACGAGACCGTCGCCGACGACATCCGGCTCATGCGTGAGGCGCACGTCAACACGGTGGCCCTCGCCATCTTCAGCTGGGATCGGATCGAACCGCGTGAGGGCGAGTTCACCTTCGACTGGCTCGACTCCGTCATCGACCGGCTCGGCAAGGCCGGCATCGCCGTCGACCTCGCCTCCGCGACGGCGACCGCGCCGTTGTGGCTGTACGAGCGGCATCCGGAGGTCCTGCCCGTCGACCGGTACGGACATGTCGTCAACGCCGGGTCGCGCCAATCCTGGCAGCCCACCAGCCCCGTGTTCAAGGAGTACGCGCTGCGTCTGTGCCGCATGCTCGCCGAACATTACCAGGACAACCCGTACGTCACCGCATGGCATATGGGCAACGAGTACGGCTGGAACAACCGCTACGACTATTCCGACAACGCGCTCCACGCGTTCCGATCATGGTGCGAGGCGAAGTACGGCACCGTCGAAGCATTGAACGAGGCGTGGGGCACCGCCTTCTGGTCGCAGCACGTCAACTCGTTCGACGAGGTGTTGCTGCCGCGCCACATGGGCGGCGACGCCATGGTCAATCCGCCGCAGCAGCTCGACTACGAGCGTTTCGGCAACGACATGCTCCTCGACTTCTACAAGGCGGAACGCGACGCGATCGAGGCGATCTGCCCCGGCAAGCCGTTCACCACGAACTTCATGGTCTCCACCGATCAGTGCTGCATGGATTACGCGCAGTGGGCGAACGAGGTCGACTTCGTCTCCAACGACCACTACTTCCATGAAGGCGAATCCCATCTCGACGAACTCGCCTGCTCGGACGCGCTCATGGGCTCCCTCGCCCTCGGCAAACCCTGGTATGTGATGGAGCACGGCACGTCCGCCGTCCAGTGGAAGCCGCTCAACACGCGCAAGCGCCACGGCGAGCTCGTGCGCGACTCGCTTGCCCACGTGGCGATGGGCGCCGACGCCATCAACTTCTTCCAATGGCGGCAGTCCTCCTCCGGTGCCGAGGCGTTCCACTCGGCGATGGTGCCGCACGCCGGCGAGGGTTCCAAGGTCTTCCGCGGCGTCGTCGAACTCGGCGCGACGCTCGCCACGCTCTCCGAGGCCGGACTGCAGGGCACGGAGCTGAAGCGTTCCGGCACGGCGATCCTGTTCAGCGCCGAAAGCGAATGGGCGACGCGCAGTGAGACCCTGCCGAGCATGAAGCTCGATCATTGGCATGACGTGCGCGACTGGTACCGCGCCTTCCTCGATGCGGGAAGCCGCGCCGACATCATCCCGCTCGCCTACGACTGGAGCGGTTACCGGACCATCATCCTGCCGAGCGTGCTCGTCCTGTCCGACGCGGACACGCGACGCATCGCCGATTTCGCCGAAGCGGGCGGCACCGTCGTCGTCGACTACGCGACCGGCATCATCGACGAACACTTCCACGCCGGTCTCGGCGGCTATCCTGGCGCCGGCAACGGGCTCCTGCGCGACGTGCTCGGTGTGCGCGGCGAGGAGTTCAACATCCTCGGCGAGGAGGCGGAAGGCGAACCCGACGCGATCATCCTGTCGAACGGGCTCACGACGCGACTGTGGCAGACCGACGTGACCTCGGTCGCCTCCGACACGACCGTCATCGCCACGTACGCGGGCGAGGCGGCCGCCGACTGGGAGCTCGACGGCACGCCCGCCGTCACCAGCCATCCCTATGGTGAGGGCCGGGGCGTCTACGTCGGCTGCGATCTCGATCGCCACGACATCGCCGCCCTCATCCCCGCACTGGGGGTATCGGAACCCGAATCGTGCGGCGGTCCGGTTCCGGCTCCCTCTGACGAGGGAGCTGTCGGCCGCAGGCCGACTGAGGGAGAGACGTCCGCTCGCATCACGGATTCCCGCATCATCCACACCGTCCGCGAGTCCACGGACGGCGCCATCCGCTTCGACTTCTACCTCAACCGCACGCGCGGCGACGTCACGCTGGAAGACGTCCCTGGCGAGCCGGTCGTCGCGCATCGCACGGAAGCCGGAACGGCGGACCGTGCGAACGGCGCGGACGGCGCGAACGATACGGACGCCGCGAACGGAACCGGCGCATACACATTGCGGCGCAACGCCATCCTCGTCACGAGGACCGTGCGTCCGGAATAGCCGGACGCAAGCGGGTACAATGGCGACGTCGAACCAACGGAAGCGAGGTGCGGAGATGAGTGGGACGAAACCGGCGAAAAGGCGCGTCACCCTGCGCGACGTGGCGCAGGAGGCCGGCGTCTCACTCAAGACCGCCTCGAACGTGATCAACGGCAACGGGCGCATGAGCGAGGCCACGCGCGAACGCGTCGAAACGGTCATCAAGGATCTCGGCTACCGCGTCAACGTGGCCGCACGCAACCTGAACCGCGACCACACCGGATTCATCACGCTCGCCGTACCGTCGCTCACTCCGCCGTACCTCGCCGAACTCGCCAACCGCGTGATCGACGCGGCGCGGCGGCACGACTACTCCGTATACGTCACCACGTATGCGGAAGGCTCGGCGAAAGGCGCGCGCGACCTGTTGGAGAAGTTCAATTCCACCGTGTCCGACGGCATGATCCTGTCGATGAGCGAGGTGGAGAGCATCACGCCCGACGATCTCAAGGTCGATTTCCCGCTCGTCGTGGTCGGCGCGCGCACCACGTGGGGCGTCGCCGACCACGTGACCCCGGACGACGTCAACGCGGCCGCCCGGGCCGCCGGATACCTGTACGACCGCGGTTCCACGCGTCTCGCCGTCGTCGGCGCGCGCGGCGTCTACGACGAGACGGCGCTGCTGGAGGCGACCGAGGGCAACGCGCAGCTGCGCCTGCGCGGCATCATCGAGGAGAGCCGTCGCCGCGGCGTCACGTTGGACGCGCGGCTCGTCGGCAACACGGATTTGGATTGGACGATCGGCGCGGGGGCGCGCGTCACGCAGCGCCTCATCGACTCGGGGATCCCGTTCGACGGGGTCGTCGCATTGAACGACCAGCTGGCGATCGGCGCGATGACCGCGCTGCGCACCAGCGGCATCGACGTGCCCGCCCAGGTGCAGGTGATCGGCTTCGACAATATCGAGGAGGCGCCGTACCTGCAGATTCCGCTCACCACCATGTCGTCGCGTCTCGAATGGACGGCGCCCGTCGCGGTCGAACGGATTCTCGGGCGCATCCACGGCGACATCACGAAACCGGAGCTGCTCACCTGCGAGTCGGAGGTCATCGCGCGCGAATCCACGCGGTGAGCGGTGAGCGGCAGGCGTGTCGTCTCCGTCGCATCGCTCGCATCGTTCGCATCGTTCGCATCGCGTCTCCGTTGAGGTACACCGGTTGACCAAAGCCGGAACCGGTGCTACGCTGTAACCGTTGTGATACACAGCTGTATCTATTGGCACACAAGGAATCGTTGTGTACCAGATTGTGTACCAGAGCAGAGCCGCTGCAATCATCCCGTTCGGGAAGCGTAAGGAGAAGCATGAAGCAATCATCATTATGGGGCCGCGTCGTCGCGGCCGCCGTCACGACGATGACCCTGTGCGCGTCGGGCATGGTCGCGGCGTCCACCGCGGCCGCCGCCGAGGCGCCGGTCAAGGCGGACATCAACGTCAAGGCCATCGACGGACTGTCCAAGGACTTCATCGGGGGAGCGGACGTCTCCTCCATGCTGTCGTTGGAGGAGAGCGGCGTCACGTTCAAGAACGAGCAGGGTCAGGTCGAGGATCTCTTCACGCTGCTCAAGGAGAGCGGCGTCAACTACGTGCGCCTGCGCGTGTGGAACGACCCGTTCACCGCCGACGGACAAGGCTATGGCGGCGGCAACGTGAACGCCGACCGCGCGCTCGTCATGGCCGAACGCGCCACCAAGGCCGGTCTCAAGGTGCTCGTCGACTTCCACTACTCCGACTTCTGGGCCGACCCCAGCAAGCAGCAGGCGCCCAAGGCGTGGAAGTCGTTCGAAGGCGACGCCGACAAGACCGCGCAGGCCGTCCACGACTACACCAAGGAGACGCTCACCAGGTTCAAGGAGGCCGGCGTGGACGTCGGCATGGTGCAGGTCGGCAACGAGACCACCGCGAAGATCGCCGGCGTCTCCGGCTGGGACGGCATGTGCAAGGTGTTCGCCGCCGGAGCCAAGGCCGTGCGCGAGACGATCCCGCAGGCCAAGGTCGCCATCCACTTCACCAATCCGGAACGCAACACGTACGCCGGCTATGCGAAGCAGCTCGCCGACCACAAGGTCGACTACGACGTGTTCGCCAGCTCCTACTACCCGTTCTGGCACGGCACCGCCGACAACCTCGCCAAGCAGCTGAAGAACGTCGCCGCCACCTACCACAAGGACGTGATGGTCGCCGAAACCTCATGGGCCTACACGCTCGACGACGGCGACGACGACTCCAACACCATCACGGCGAAGAACGTGAACGCCGCCGACGTGAAATTCGACATCAGCCCGCAAGGCCAGGCCGACGAACTGCGCTACGTGGCCGAAGCGGTGAACTCGGTCGGCGACAACGACGGCGACGGCGAGAACGACGGCCTCGGCATGTTCTACTGGGAGCCCGCATGGCTGCCCGTCGGCCAGGGCGGCCGCGACAACGCCGACCTCGTCGACCTGTGGAACGAATACGGCGGCGGCTGGGCCACCAAGGCCGCCGGCGAATACGATCCGAACGACGCCGGCAAGAAGTGGGGAGGCTCCGGCGTGGACAACCAGGCGCTGTTCGCCTTCGACGGCACCGCCCTGCCCTCGCTGAAGACCTTCTCCTACCTGCACACCGGCGCAGTCACCGACCACGTGTTCGCCGGCATCGACGACGTCGCCATCACCGCCTCCGACAAGGACTCCATCGACGCGATCAAGGCGAAACTGCCCGCCGACGTGACCGCCCGCTACAAGGACGGCGTCGACGAGACCGAAACCGTCACCTGGCGTTCCGCGGCGCTCGACTGGATCCGCGGCGCCGGCACCTACACGATCGACGGCGTGACCGCGTCCGGACACACCGTCAAGGCGGTCATCACCGTCGAAGCCACCCCCACGACCAACCACGTCGTCAACGGAAGCTTCGAAGACGGCGCGAAGAGCGGCTGGACCGTCACCGGCAGCGGCGCGAGCATCAAATCCGACAAGGGCAACGCCTCCGACGGATCGTGGGTGCTCGGCTTCTGGGCGGACAAGGCGTACACGTTCCAGGCGTCCCAGACCGTCACCGGCCTCGAACCCGGCGCATACACGCTCACCGCGAAAAGCCAGGGCGCGCTCGTCGGCGGTACCGCCGGCACGAACAAGGTGACCCTCAACGCGACGACCGGCGGCACCGGCGATACCGGCGACGCGGGCAAGACGCAATCCGCCGAACTCAAGCTCGACGGCTGGAAGCAATGGCACACCGCCAGCGTGCCCGTCACCGTCGGCGAGGACGGCACCGTGACCATCGCCATCACCGGCGACCTCGGCGCCGCCGACTGGGGCAGCGTCGACGAGGTCACGCTCACCCGCACGGCCGAAACGCCCGCCAAGCCCGACACGACCGCGCTCGAAGCCGCCGTGAAGAAGGGCGAGAACGTGGACCGCGCCGGCTACACCGACGACTCGCTCGACAAGCTCGACGACGCGCTCGCCGCCGCCCGCGTGCTGCTCGCCGGCAGCGGCGCCACCGCCGACGACGTCACGCAGGCGACCAAGCTCGTCGACGACGCCATCGCAGGACTGACGGCCAAGCGGTTCGTCAGCATCTCCGTCACGCCGAAGAAGACCGTCTACCAGGTGGGCGGGAAGATCGCCGCCGACGACCTGACCGTCACCGGCAACTACGAGGCCGGCTCCGGCAGCGTCGAACTCGCCGCCGACCAGTACACGCTCGCCTACGACTTCTCCGCCGCCTCCGATGCGGCGAAGGTCACCGTCGCGCTCGCCTCCGATCCGAGCGTCACTGAAACGTACACGGTGAAGGTCACCGCGAAGACCGACGCCGGCACCGGCGATTCCGGTGCGACCGGCGGCTTCGGCGAGACCGGCGCCGGTTCCGGCAGCACCGGAACGCAGTCGGGCGCCAAGCCGGCCGCGACCGGCCAAAGCGCCGGGACCGGCGGCCTCACCGCCACCGGCGCCGCCGTGCTCGCGCCGACGTGCGCCGCCGTGGCGCTCGCCGTGGGCGGTCTCGCGATTGCCGTCCGTCGCCGTCGTCGCGGCTGACGTGGACGGGCCGGAGCGGGGCCGTCGGGTGCCGTCCCACGCTTCCGCGGGCTCGCTCCGCCTGCCGCCACGCGGCCATGTCGCGCCGGTGGTCGCGGGAACCGCGCGATAGAATCATGGGAAAGTACCGTTCGTCTCGGGCGGTCGATGCCGGGCCGGCGATGTGATCGATGACATGGCCGGCCGGCCTCCGTCCGATGCCGGTGAGGAGGCATGGCATATGGTCGATGACTTGCATGCGAATGATGCGCGGGCCGCGCGCGATGAGGTGACGCTGCCGGACGGGAGCGCGATGCCGCGGCTCGGCATGGGAACTTGGTATCTGGGTGAGGGACGACGGCCGTTCGACGACGAGGCGGCGGCGTTGCGCGCTGGACTGGACGCGGGAGTGCGCCTGATCGACACGGCGGAGATGTACGCGGACGGCGGTGCCGAACGACTCGTCGGCGCGGCGATCGACGGGTACGATCGCGGATCGCTGTACATCGTCTCGAAGGTGTATCCGCACAACGCCGGACGCCGTCACCTGCGCCGCAGTCTGGAGGCGTCGTTGCGTCGCCTCGGCACCGATTACCTCGACATGTACCTGCTGCACTGGCGCGGCAGCGTGCCGTTGCGTGAGACCGTCGACTGCATGGAACAGGCGGTCGAGGACGGTCTGATCCGCCGATGGGGCGTCTCGAACCTCGACCTGAACGACATGCGTGAGCTGATGGATGTGTCCCGCGGGTCGCATTGCTGCGTCGACCAGGTGCTCTACCACCTGGGATCGCGTGGCATCGAAGTCGATCTGCTGCCATGGCTGCGCGAGAGGCATATCCCCGTGATGGCGTACTGTCCGCTCGCGCAGGCCGGGCGTCTGCGTGACGGGTTGCTCGGCAGTGCGGCGGTGCGCGAGGTCGCGGCCGCGCACGGATTCACGCCGATGCAGGTGCTGCTCGCGTTCGTGCTCCATCAGCCGGATATGATCGCCATCCCGCGTTCCGGCGTGCGCGAACACGTGCTCGCCAACGCCGCCGTACTCGATTCCCCGCTTTCGAGCGCCGAGTACGCGGCGCTGTCCCAAGCCTTCCCCGCCCCCGATCACCCCGTCCCTCTCGACATGGAGTGACCCGTCTCCCTGGATTTCTCTGTTGAGGGGTGGCTGTCCGAGTCGAGCACGTCGAGGTCGCCGGCGTTGAATCTGGCCCCCTCTGTGGAGGGGGCTCCCGGCGTGAGCCGGGTGGGGGAGAGTGCTCCCCCTTCAGGGGGAGTTGCCCGCCGGTGGCGGGCTGAGGGGGTTGTCGGGTTGTGGTTGTGGGGTGTCGTGTTGGTGAATGGGGTGGTTGGTTTGGTTGAATTCCTGTGACACGCCGGCTGGTGGTGGTTTTGGTGGTGTGGTGGTGTGTCGGGTGGGGTTATGATGTGGTTGTCGGGTTTGTCGGGCCTGTTTTCGACACGCCGGTGGAGCGCCGTCGTTGCAACGTTTCGGGCGTGGTTTTGTCATGCGGGTTTGCGTTGTGGTGGGAGTTCATGTAGATTGTTCGTCTGTTGCCGCTCGGCGCGGCGGGCTGATTCCCCTTCTTCTGGTTGGGTTGGTCTGCCTGTCGGCGTGGTGGTGGTTTGAGAACTCAAGAGTGTGTTGTACTACTTACTTCTTTATAGTCAATGATTGCCAGTCCGATTCCCGCTCGTTTTCGAGTACCCGAGGGGGTTTGATGGGGGTCGGGGTTTTTGTGCGAAC
>NZ_JBKEVC010000018.1:0-8807 GCF_056356895.1 Bifidobacterium sp. LH_424 | reverse complement strand
GAACACCAAACGACGCCAGAAACGACTCGGGGGACACACCCCGGAGGAATTCCGGAACATGTCCCCCACAGCCTGATCAGGTACCCTTAATAAACCACGTCCAGCAATCGGGGCGCAGTTCAGTCAGAGGGGGCCGAGAGAGAACCATCGACCACAGTCCGATCAGTCCGAATCAGTCCTCGAACGGATCGAAGTCGCGACGGACGCGGCGGCGCGGGCGCTCGGTGCGCTCGATGCGGTCCGCGTGGTACTCGTCATAGTTCTCGTCGGTCGCGTAGCGCGGATTGCGGTCATAGCCGCCACGGCCGCGGCCGCCGCGACGGTCGTCACGGTCGGAGCGACGGTCGTCGTCACGGTCGGAACGACGACGACGCGGACGATCGTCATCACGGTCGGCGCGGGAGACGCGACGGTCGTCGCGGTCATCGTAGTCGCGGTCGGAACGGCGACGGCGCGGACGATCATCGTAATCACGATCGCGATCGTCGTAGTCACGCTCGGCGCGACGGCGACGCGGACGATCATCGTAATCACGATCATCGCGACGGTCGTCACGGTCGTCGGAACGGCGACGACGCGGACGATCATCGAAATCGTCGTCGCGGTCGCGACGGTCGTCACGGTCACGACGCGGGCCGCGGGAGCCGCGACGGTCGTCGCGCTCGCCGCGGGCCGGACGGTCGCCGCCGCGACGCGCGTTGTTCTCCTGATCCTCGAAGCCGGGGATCGCGAGGGAGATCTTGCCGCGGTCGTCGACGCCCTGGACGACGACCTCGACGGTGTCGCCCTCCTTGAGCACGTCCTCAACCTGGTCGATGCGCTCGCCGTTGGTGAGGTTGCGGATCTGGGAGATGTGCAGCAGGCCGTCGGTGCCCGGCGTGAGGTTCACGAACGCGCCGAACGACGTGGTCTTGACGACCTTGCCGTTGTAGGTCTCGCCGGCTTCCGGCACATGCGGGTTGGCGATGGAGTCGATGATCTGCTTCGCCTTCTCGGCGGCCTCGCCGCCTTCGGAGGAGATGAAGACGGTGCCGTCGTCCTCGATCGCGATCTCGGCGCCGGTGTCCTCCTGAATCTGGTTGATCATCTTGCCCTTCGGGCCGATGACTTCGCCGATCTTCTCGACCGGGACGGAGGTGGTGATGATGCGCGGGGCGAACTCGCTCATCTCGGCCGGGCCGTCGATGCACTCGTTGATGACCTCGAGAATCGTGGTGCGGGCGTCCTTCGCCTGCTGCAGCGCGGCGGCGAGGATGTCGGCCGGGATGCCGTCCAGCTTGGTGTCGAGCTGCAGGGCGGTGATGAACTCGGAGGTGCCGGCCACCTTGAAGTCCATGTCGCCGAACGCGTCCTCGGCGCCCAGGATGTCGGTCAGGGTCTTGTAGATGTGCTGGCCGTCGACGTCGCCGGAGACCAGGCCCATCGCGATGCCCGCGACCGGGGCCTTCAGCGGCACGCCCGCCGCCAGCAGCGACAGGGTGGAGGCGCACACGGAGCCCATGGAGGTGGAGCCGTTGGAGCCGATGGCCTCGGAGACCTGACGGATCGCGTACGGGAACTCCTCGCGGCTCGGCAGCACCGGCACGAGGGCCTTCTCGGCGAGGGCGCCATGGCCGATCTCGCGGCGCTTCGGGGAGCCGACGCGGCCGGTCTCGCCGGTGGAGTACGGCGGCATCTCGTAGTTGTGCATGTAGCGCTTCGACTGCGGGCCGGACAGGGAGTCGAGCTGCTGCTCCATCTTGAGCATGTTCAGCGTGGTGACGCCCAGGATCTGGGTCTCGCCGCGCTGGAAGAGGGCGGAGCCGTGGACGCGCGGCACGATGTCCACCTCGGCGGACAGGGTGCGGATGTCCTTGAGGCCGCGGCCGTCGATGCGGTAGTCCTCGGTGAGGATGCGGCGGCGCACGATCTGGCGCTGCAGCTCCTTGAACGCGTTGCCGAGTTCCTTGTCCTTCTCGGCGTCGTCCATGTCGGTGAACTCGTTGGCGAGGATTTCGCGCACGTGCTCCTTGATCTCGTGGATGCGCTCCTGACGCGGCAGCTTCTCCGCGATGGTCAGCGCCTCGTCGAGGTCCTGGTGGGCGATCTCGTCGATGCGGTTGTAGAGGTCCTCGGTGTACTCCGGGAACAGCGGGAACTCGCGGGTCTCCTTCGCCGCGGCGGCCTTGAGCTCGTTCTGGGCCTCGCAGATGACCTTGATGAACGGCTTGGCGGCTTCGAGGCCTTCGGCCACGACGGTCTCATCCGGCTTGGTCTGGCCCTCGTCGTAGATGAGGTGCCAGGCGTTCTTGCCGGCGCCCGCCTCGATCATGGCGATCGCGACGTCGCCGTTGTCGATCACGCGGCCGGCGACCACGATCTCGAACACGGCGCGCTCACGCTCGGACCAGGTCGGGAAGGCGACCCACTGGCCGTCGATGAGGGCCAGGCGCACGCCGGAGACCGGGCCGGAGAACGGCAGGCCGGAGATCATGGTGGAGGCGGAGGCCGCGTTGAGGGCGACCACGTCGTACGCGTCGTCCGGGTTGACGGACAGGATCGTCTCGACGACCTGCACCTCGTTGCGCAGCGTGTGCGGGAACAGCGGGCGCAGCGGGCGGTCGATGATGCGGCAGGCCAGGATCGCGTCGTTGGACGGGCGGCCTTCGCGGCGGAAGAAGGAGCCGGGGATCTTGCCGGCGGCGTACATCTTCTCCTCGACGTCGACGGTCAGCGGGAAGAAGTCGTAGTTCTCCTTCGGGCTGTTGCCGGCGGTGGTGGTGCTCAGCACCATGGTGTCGTCGTCCAGGTAGGCGGCGACGGCGCCGTCAGCCTGCTGGGCGAGACGGCCGGTCTCGAAGCGCAGCGTGCGCTTACCGAACGACCCATTGTCGATGATGGCCTCTGCGGCCTTGATTTCGGGACCCTCCATCAGGGTTCCTCCTTTGTCTTGTCTTTTCCTACAACCATGCGGCCCATCTTCAGCCGGGCCAGGCTCTTACATTCGCTTTCGTTCCGGCGGCGCGGCCCCATCCGATCGGACCTCCGATCGGACCTCCCGCCGTCGCCATGCGCGACCCCCGGCCGCGCCCTCGTGTCAACTCACGATTCGTAAACCGGATTCTCTCGTCGGCCGCACCTTGCGGCCCGTCCTCTCGAATCCGTCCCCTCTTCGGTTGTGTTGCCGTTTGGCAGGCGTATGTAAAACGCCCGAACGCCGTAAGGCGCCCGGGCGGAAGTCTGTACTATCGACGCAGACCAAGCTTCTCGATCAGCGCACGGTAACGGTTGATGTCGTTGCGCTTGAGGTAGTCGAGCAGGGAGCGACGGTCACCGATCATCATCTGCATGCCGCGACGGGAGTGGTGGTCGTGCTGGTGCTTCTTCAGGTGCTCGGTCAGGTCGGAGATGCGCTTGGAGAGCAGCGCGACCTGGACCTCCGGGGAGCCGGTGTCGCCCTCGTGCGTCGCGAACTCGTTGATGATCTGGGACTTCTCTTCAGCCGTAAGTGCCACGGCATCCTCCTTATGGTCGTTGCGCGGTGCCCCATGCTCGGTGCGTGGAGCGCTCTCTATCCGCGGGCGATTTACGCCAAATGGAAACTATAGGACACGGCGCGGACGTGCGTGTCACGCGCACGGCGAACACGCCCCACCGCCCGCCCGCGCCACGAATCACGCGGCGACGGTGGAGAGCAGCCCGCCGAACATGACGACGAGCAGCGCCGCCACCTCGATCACGAAGAACAGGATGAACGACGCCCAGCTGCGCGTGAGCACGTTGAGCGGCGACTCCTTCCTGATGACGACGAGCAACCCCACCCAAATCACGGCGAACACGGCCACGCCGAATCCGGCGGCGATGATGCCGAGGTTGGCCGCGTTCGCGACGGTCGCCGATTCGCCGTACACGACGTACGTCGAATACCAGAAGTCGAGTCTGAGCAACGCCACGCCGGCGACGAACTGCTCGGCGGCGAGACCGATCACGAACAGGATGCGCCAGATCCACCGCCCGGAGTCGACGATCGCGACGCCCAGCATGGCGATGGCCGTCAGGGTGACCGTCCACGAGAGGAACGCCATGCCCTGCGGCGTGAACTCGTCAAGGTGCGCGGTCAGCCACGCGGTGTCGTTGACGGCGAGCGCGCGCCCGTACCAGTACGGCGCGATGATCGCGACGAGCACGGCCACGGCGTACACGGCCCAGCGCACGGGGTGGGAGCGTCCGCGTTCGATGTCCGCGAGCGACAGGTCGGTCTCGGGAATCGTCGCCTCCGGATGCTTCGACACCTCGACCGTCTCGACCCTGCCGTCCACGATCTCGGTGGCCTCGTTGCGTTCGCTCTCGTCCGCCATATACCGCCTCGCTTGCCGTCGTTCCTTCACATCCGTCGCGCCCGACCACGGCGCGCGCCGTTTTTCTTCCGTCCACGATACTGCAAGCCGCCGGAGAAGAACGCGTCACGGACATCCATCTGGCTTACGAGGGGTGCCTCCAGACCAGTTTCCCGAGTATGAACCCCGATATAAAGCCACACGTACCCGGGATATCCGGAATCAGGTACCCCTCGCAACAAAGATACGCATTCGGAACAGTTCGAATGCACCCCTCACAACGCAGAAAGCCGGCGGAATCCCGCCGGCTCTTAGTGGAGCGGATGACGGGAATCGAACCCGCGTAATCAGTTTGGAAGACTGAGGCTCTACCATTGAGCTACATCCGCGCATCGTCTCATCGAATCACTCCGATAAAACAACTCGTGCCATTATACACAAGGCCGCGCGACGCACAACCCGCGCGGCACCGTCGTGTCGTCGTCACAGGTCACGCGGGCAGCACGCCGACGTCGGCGGTGCGCACGACGTGCGTCACGCCGGCGTCGTCGCGGATCGTGAGCGACGCGTCGTCGTTCAGCGCGACGGCCTCGCCTTCCAGCGAATTTCCGTCGGTGAAGTGCGCGACGGCGCGGCGTCCGAGCGTGACGCACACGCCGGCCGTCTCGCGCCGCAACGCCGCCGCCGCGTCGCGTGGCCCGGCGGCGAACGCGGCGAGACGGCAGCGCAATGCGACGACGGTCCCGGCGGCGATCCGGTCGCGCATCTCCTCCCCCGACGGCAATGGCGCGTAGTGCCGTTGCAGCGACGTGGCCTGCGGCGTGGGCAGCCGGTCGGCGGGTACGGCGAGGTTCAGTCCGACGCCGAAGACGATGGCGACGTCGTCGGATTCCGGGACTCCGGGACGTTCCGGCAACGGCACGAGTTCGGCGAGGATGCCGCCGAGCTTCAGGCCGCCGATGAAGATGTCGTTCGGCCATTTGAGTCCGAG
This sequence comes from Bifidobacterium sp. LH_424, assembly GCF_056356895.1. Taxonomy (NCBI): domain Bacteria; kingdom Bacillati; phylum Actinomycetota; class Actinomycetes; order Bifidobacteriales; family Bifidobacteriaceae; genus Bifidobacterium; species Bifidobacterium sp. LH_424. Next base: position 3,500 of record NZ_JBKEVC010000018.1, on the reverse strand, counting down.
ACGGTCGGCGGCCGCGTCGCGCAGCGGCTTCGCGCCGACCTCCGCGAGCGCTGCCCGCAATCCGTCGAGCGTGGCGAGGCCGGCGGTCATCTGCAGCCAGCCGTTGACCGTCCCGTCGACGGCGAGCGCGCGCGGCACGGTCACGACGTACGATACGGTGGACGACTCTCCCGGCGCGCTTTCCCACGTGTGGTCGAGGCGGCCGCGTCCAGCGGTCTGCCGGTCGGCCGCGACGACGGTGACTGTCTTCCCGGCGAATTTCCCCGATGCAATCAGTTCGCGCGCGAGCGTGTTCGTCGATCCGGTCTCGTCGACGGCGACGACGCGGTCGGCGACCTGTTCCGTGCGCGGCATGCGCGCATCGTTCCCGATGGTTCCCATATGGGCGACTGTAGCGCGCTGCGACGGACGATGATCCGGCCCTTCCACCGTCGCGGGATCGCCGAACCCGCCGCCCGGATCGCCGCCGGAATATGGATGGCCCCGGCCGCGCGGGAAGGGGATCCACGCGGCCGGGGCCACAGGTGGGACGGCATCGCGTCCGAGAGGAACAGGACACGATGCCGATGATGGTACGTCGTGGAGCGGCGCGTGCGGCGTCACCCCGCGACGACGATTCGGGGAGCGCTCACTCGTGGACGACGATGATCTTCGCCTCGTAGGGCTTGAGGTCGACGCGCTCGGGGAGCGTGACGTCGGCGGTGCTGTCGAGCACGGCGTAGGTGTCGGCGTCGGTGAAGTTGAACAGGCCGACGATCGTGCGCTCGCCCTCCTTGCGCAGGACGGCGAGGATCGCGTCGTCGTGGGTGTCCCACGTGGTCACCCACGCATCCGGGCCGAAGCACGGGTCGTCGCGCATCTCGCGCAGGGACTCCATGCCCTCCCACAGGCGGTTCTGGAGCGTGCCGGCCGTGTGACGTTCGGCGGCCTTCTTCCAGTCGAACTTGCTGCGGTGCAGGTTGCGGCTGTCGGCCACGCGGTCCGGGTCCTCCTTGTAGTCCCAACCGTTGAGCTGGCCGATCTCGTCGCCGCAGTTGAGCATCGGGAAGCCGCGCAGGAACGCCATCGCGCGGTGGAGCAGCAGGTCGCGGTCGATGGACTTCTCGTAGGCGGGCTTGTCGTGGGTGATGAGCGCCTTCTCGACGCCGCACAGGGAGGCGGCGGTGCCGCAGCTGCGGGCGTCCTTGCTGGCCTCGTCGTAGTTGTACAGCTCGCCCATGGCCCAGCTGCCGGGCACGGTGCCCTCGTAGAAGTGGTACAGGAACTCCTTGTGCTTGAGCGGGTCGATGGCGAGGCGCACCTCCTCGTCCTCGTCGAGGCCCCAGCCGATGTCGTCGTGGCAGCGCAGGTAATTGACGAACCAGCAGTTGTCCGGCAGGGCGTTGAGCTTGTCAGCCTGGCGCTTGAGCAGACGCACGTCGCCGCTGGCGAGCGCGGCCCACAGGTTCACCATGATGGACACGTTGTACAGCATGTGGCATTCGGGGCGCTCGGGGGTGCCGAAGTAGGCGGCGAGCTCCTTGGGGGCCATGACGACCTCGCCCTTGAGGACGACGGCCGGGCAGACGATCTCGAGCATCATGCGCATCATGCGCACGATGGTGTGGACCTGCGGCAGGTTGCGGCAGTTGGTGCCGAACTGCTTCCAGATGTACGGCACCGCATCGAGGCGGAACACCTCGACGCCGAGGTTGGCGAGGTGCATGACGGAGGTCATCATCGCGGTGAAGACCTTCGGGTTGCGGTAGTTGAGGTCCCACTGGAACGGGTAGAACTGGGTCATGACCCACTTGCCCATCTTCTCGTTCCAGGAGAAGTTGCCGGGCGCGGTGTTCGGGAAGACCTGCGGGACGACGGCGTCGTACTGGTCGGGGATGGTGCGGTCGTCGTAGCAGAAGTAGTAGTCCTGGTATTCGGGGTCGCCGGCCTCGGCGGCCTTCGCCCAACGGTGGGAGGAGGCGGTGTGGTTCATCACGAAGTCGAGGCACAGGCTGATGCCGGCCTTGCGCAGCTTCTTGGTGAGGGCGGCGAGGTCCTCGTTGGAGCCGAGCAGCGGGTCGACGGTGTCGAAGTCCTCGATGGCGTAACCGCCGTCGTTGTCCGGGTGGGGCATCTTCAGCAGCGGCATGAGGTGCAGGTAGGTGAGCTTCTGCTCCTTGAGGTAGTCGATCTTGCCGGCGAGCTTCTTCAGGTCGCCTGCGAACAGGTCGGTGTACATGGTCATGCCGAACATGTCGCCGCGCTTGTACCACTCGGGGTCCTTCTCGCGCTCGATGTCGAGGGCCTTGAGGTCGGCGGGGCGCTCGGCGTAGGCCTCGGCCATGGCGCGCTCGAAGACGGCGAGCTCCGGCGAGTCGCCGTACAGCATGCGGAACAGGGATTCGAATTCGTCGTGATGGCGGGCGAGTCGCGCGGCGAACACGTCGTCGGTCGCGGGGGCGGACTTGGTTGCGGTGGTTTCGGCCATCTGTGACTCCTTTTAGCTGCGATGCCTAACTTCGTCGTTGGTTGTATGCGATGACGGTGTCCAGTGTATCGTCGCGCGCGCGTGTTATCAAACCGGTTCGATAACCGGCGTGTCAAACCGTTTCGAGACGCACCACCGCAACGGTAACAGCGTTTGCACCCCACGCCCGTCCGCCATCGCCCATCACTCCCATGGTGCGGCAACACACAATCTCCATATCGTTGGAAAATGGCCGTTTTACGGCACCGCACCATGGGGATTTCACCGCACCATGGGGTTATGAGTCGAGGAGCGCGACGGCGGAGGCGACGCCGGCATCGTGGGTGAGGGAGACATGCCAGCGGAAGGCGGGAGGCTGGGGCACGGACTCGCGCAACGCGCGTGCGACGTCGGCGCGCAGCGCGACGTGCGGGCGGCCGTGCGCGTCGTCGAGGATCTCGACGCCGGACCAGGGGAAATCGTCGATCGTGTACGGCAACGCCCCCTCCCCCACGGCCTCGCACCATGCTTTAAGGACGGCCTCCTTGCCGGCCCATTTGGCGGCGAGATGCACGGCCTCGCCGTCGTGCTTGAGCGCCGCGCGGGCCGCGGCCTGGCGCGTCTCGCGCACCGAGAACAGCGCACGCATGCGCGAGCCAGGCAGCGCGAGCTGCTCGGCGAACGCCGCCACGTCGACCACGTCATGGCCGAGTCCCAGCACCGGCATGATGACCTCCCATCGATGTGCATGCGAATCGATACGCATACGAATATGCATGAATATGTACAAATATGAAAAAGCCTCCCTCTGACGAGGGAGGCGATATCACGAACGACAATCAGGAGAGACCGCGGGAACTCCGCTGTCTCTCCCCCAGTCGGCTTCGCCGACAGCCCCCTCGTCTGAACTGCGCCCCGATTGCTGGACGTGGTTTATTAAGGGTACCTGATCAGGCTGTGGGGGACATGTTCCGGAATTCCTCCGGGGTGTGTCCCCCGAGTCGTTTCTGGCGTCGTTTGGTGTTCCAGTGGACGATGTACGCGTCCAGCCCGG
>NZ_JBKEVC010000017.1:0-22732 GCF_056356895.1 Bifidobacterium sp. LH_424 | reverse complement strand
ATAAGTATTCCCAGGGAACCACGGTTCCTGAGACCCCCCATGAAGAACACGTGGTCGATAGGCCGGACGTGGAAGCCCCGCGAGGGGTGGAGCCGACCGGTACTAACGGGGAAGCGCGACACACATTCATCCCCTCCTGTAGGGGACGGCATCAACCTCTTCTGCGAATGCACGCGACACGGAGCAACCGTGACGTCACAACCCAAGCGATCAACAGCGTCCACCATCCGGTCCCCGAACCACCAGCATCCGGGGAGGAACATCCCTGATAAGAGAAGATTTGCGGCGGTCATAGCCCAGGAGAGACGCCCGGTCCCATTCCGAACCCGGAAGCTAAGACCTGGCACGGCGATGGTACTGCACCCGAGAGAGTGTGGGAGAGTAGCACGCCGCCGCATCCACACGATAAGAAAGGCCCTTGGTCGAGCAACAGCTCCCAAGGGCCCTCGCATATCTACAGACACACGCCATCACCCCCTCAGCCCGCCTCGCGGGCAGCTCCCCCTTTGAGGGGGAGCAAGGGCAAGGCATGCGCCCCCTTCAGAGGGAGCCGGCGGCCGCAGGCCGCGGGAAACTGAATCGGCCTTCGGCCGATACGATTTTCCCGCGGCCTGCGGCCGCTCGTTTTCTCTCCCCCAGTCCGCTGACGCGGACAGCCCCCTCGTCAGAGGGGGCTTATGCGAACGAAGTAGGGCTTAGCCTATCAATCACGCGGCGCTGATACGCCCTAAGGCTATGGCGGTGGTCAGCACGTATGCTTCGCGCGGGTTCGTCGCGTCCCAGCCGGTCGTATCGGCGGCGCGCTTGAGACGGTAGCGCACTGTGTTCGGATGCACGTTGAGCGTGCGCGCCGTCGTCTCCAATGATCCTCCGGACGAGAGGAACGTGGACACCGTCATCATCGTCGGATCATCCGCGCCGTGACCGGCCAGCGAACCATACACCACATCCACGAGTTCGCGCCGCGCATCATCGTCGCCGAGTAGCGCGCGCTCCGGCAGTGCATCCTCGGCACGCAATGGTGTGAGCATCCGTTTGCGCGCGAGCGTCGTCGCACCGGAATCCTTGGCGGCCGCCGCGCCCGCACCATGCCCGACGACCAGCGCGGGTGCCGCGCGCAACGTCGTCAACGCGGCGATCAACGTCGCCTTCGCGCCGGAGACGCCGTGACGCACCGGTCCGAGGCACAACGGCGTCACCATCACGTCGAACGCGCCCACGACCGCCGTGCACGTCACGTCGGGGCTGACCGCCGCCTCCACGCGAATCAGCGCGGCGACCACGCCGTCGCGCACGCCGACCAGCGGCAGGCCGCCGCCCAAATCGACGACCGCCTTCGTCACGCCGCGCATCGTCGCCTCGACGGTGGCCGCCGGGCGTCCCGCGATCGCGAAACACGCGAATCCGCCGTCGAAACCGAGCACACGCAGCAGCGACGCGACGCGATCGTCGGACAATCCGGACGTCAGGGATTCGAACGCGACGCGCTCCACGCGGGCGCGGGCCGAACCGTCACCATCGTCGGCTTCGGCGGCGCTCGTCAGCAGGTCCAGGAAATCAGTCATATCTCCAGTGTAGTGAGTGCGGGCGTGGCGCAGACCCCCTCAGTCGGCCTTTGGCCGACAGCTCCCCCTCACAGGGGGAGCAGAGGGAATCGCCGATTCCTCAAGGGGGAGCAGGGGAATCGGCGATCAGCGGGTCTTGAAGTAGCGGAACAGATGGCGTTCGCGAATCAGGAGCGCACCGATCAGCGCACCCGTCATCACGCCCGCATACCCGGCGGCCGGCACGCGCAACAATGCCGTGGTGAGCACCGCCGCGTCGGTGCGCGTGTTCTCCAGCCATGTCCAGGCGAACTCCACCACGCTCATCAGCGTCGCGGCGGACGCCCACGCAGCCGTTTCGACGAGGGTCTGCACGACCATCGCCGGTTTCGGCACGCCGCAGTGCAATGCGGACGCGAGCTCCAATCGTCGCCGCCATATAGAGACGAATCCGGCGAGCAGCGCGCCCATGCCGGCCACGATTGGCGCCCATACGGTGAGCCGTTCGCGGTACATCGCGGTCGCGTCGAACGTGCGTCCGCGCGACGTGTTCAATTGCGAGACCATCGGACGTTCCTGCGTGCCCGTCGCATCGCCGACCGTCGTGACGCGCAGCAACGATTCGATGTTCTCCGGGACCGGCCACGATTTCACCCAACACTGGTCGAACAGGCCGCCGTACCCCGCGGGGACGGGCGTGACCGCCGCATACGAGTAGCCGCTCTGCCGCCCGTCGTCCGGCCAGTCGTAGACGCCGGCGACGTCGAGCGTCCGCTCGTCGCGCAACGCGAGACGGCTGCCGGCGTGGGCGGCGAGCGGCGCCGCCGCCTCGCCCGACAGCCATACGCCGTTCACGTCGTTCAACGTCGTGGGTCTCGCTTCGCGCGCGTTCGCCGTGCTGTTGCGGAACACGCCGATCGCGCCCGGCGTCGCCTCATACGTGGGCACGCCGGTCGACGGCAACGCGGCGAACGTGAGTTTCGTCTGCGAGGCGCGCGTCGCGCCGGCCGCGATGACGCCGTCGAGCGAGGCGAGACGGTCGCACGCGGTGCCGTCGATGCGGCCCGTATATGTGATGACGGTGGTGGAACCGCCCGCGGCGACGAACGTGTCCGCCTCGCGCTGGATCTTCGTGATCGCCATGAGGTCGGCGCCCGCGCACAGGAGCAGCAGGAAGGCGAGCGTCAGGGCCATCCCGCACGCGTGCGACGTGCCGGTTGCGAGATTGCGCACGGCCTCGTCGAGGACTCCGGCGAGGCGCATGCGGGGATGGGACGGTTCGTGCTGCTTCCGCAATTGTCGTCGCGGCTGTCGTCGTGGCTGCTTCGGCTGGTTCATGATGATGCCCTTCTGCTGCCGGTCACGGCCGGTCATTGCCAATCGCCGAGGTCGATGAGGTCGGTGCACGCGTCGCGTGTGCGCGGATCGTGCGTGGCGACCACGACGATCGCGCCGCCGAGCGACAGCGCGTGAAGGCGCTCGTTCACCGTGGCGGCGGTGGTGAGGTCGAGCTGCGCGGTCGGCTCGTCGACGAGCATCAGGTCGGCGCCGCTGGCCACACCGCGGGCGAGCATGAGCCGCTGCGCCTCGCCGCCGGACAGGTCGCTGAACGGCTTGAAGGCGAGCCGCGTGAGACCGAACGCATGGAGCAGGTCCAATGCATGCGATTCGGCGTCATGGCGGCTTTCGCCGCGTGCGATGAACGGGAGCGCCACATGGTCGAGGGAGGTGCGGTTGGCCACGCCGTGCGGATTCTGCAGCACCCAGTTGACGCGGTCGCAGCCGATGCGCTCCACCGTGCCCTGCGCGGGCGCGGTCCAGCCGGCGATGATCGACAGCAGCGTCGACTTGCCGGAACCGGACGGGCCGGTGAGCGCGTACACGTGCCGGGGAAGCAGCGTGACGGTGAGATGCCGGAAGAGCATGTCCTCGCCGGTCGGGTCGAAGGTGTGGCCCACGTCGGTGAGGACGACGCGCTTGGCGGCAGCGGTGTCGGCGGTGTCGGCTGCGGTGACGGAATCGGCCGGAATGACGGTGTCGGTGTTCATGGCGTTACTCCCGGCACGGCTTGCTGGTGGTGGGGGCGACGTCGACCGTGGTGAACGGGTCGACGCCGTCGGGCGAGACCATCGTCTTGCCGAGCTGCGAGGCGATGATCGTGACCGGTGTGGGCTCGCCCTTGACGATCACGCACGCGGTGACGCCCGACGTGCGGTAGAGCGCGGACGGCGGCACGGTGATCGATTCGATCGGATTCGCGAGACGCCACGTGAACGAGACCTGGAGCGTGCCGCCTTCGCCGGTTCCGGTGCCGCCGCCGGAACTGGTGCCGGATGCGCCGGTGCTGCCGGAACCGCCGCCGAGCGAGGCGAGACGGTATTCGGTGCTGGCGGCGATCGCGGCGAGCGCCGCCACGTCGGTGATTTCGGTGGTACCGGCGGCGACGGGGAAGTCCTGGCCGTTCACGGTGAGGATGCGGTCGCCGGTGACCGCATCCGACGATTGCGCGGATTGCGCCGATTGTGCGCCGGACTGGGACGCGGGCAACGTGGCTTTGACGGGCGCGCCGGACGTGGCGAACAGGTCCGCGCCCTGCATGGCCTGCCGGCCGACCGCGATCCGGCAGTCGGCGACGGTCACGGCGGCGGCTGGCAGCCAGATGAAGAACGAGGGGTCGATGGCCCAGCCGTCGTCCTTGGTGATGCGGCGCGCGCCCACATTGCCGGCGAGCGCGTTGTAGGCGACGATTGAATCCCAGACGAACCAGTCGGAATCGGGGGCGGCGTAGCCGAGCGCGCGCAACGCGTCGTTCAACGCGCGGGCGTCCGGTCCCTGCGTGCCGCTCGCGAGACGACGGTACGGCGGGGTGGCGGTGTTGAGCGCGAGCAGGGGGACGGCGTCCACGGCGAGCGGGGTGCTGCCCGATGCGACGGTCGCGTTCGCCGCGCAATCCGACGAGGTGACCGTGCCGGACACGGGCGAGGTGACGGTCGCGGAGGCGCCGAGCGTCAGCGTGAGCTGGACGGAACGGGAATCGTCGAACCGGGTGGATGCGACCGTCATCGAACCGGCCGGCGTGGAGGATTCCAACGATTGGGGGATGCGCGAGCGGGTGAGCAGGAACCCGCCGGCCACTCCCGTCGACAGCAGCAGCGCCGCCAGCAGGACGATCACGGAGACGGTGACGCCGGTGCGGGCGGGCTTGGACGTGGTGGCGGAGGAGGTCTTGGAGGTCTTGGAGATCGTTTTCCTGCGCATCGCGAATCTTCTCCCTCGCCGTGTATCCGTCACGTCCGTGTGACGTTTCCACTGTATGGCGTTCCAGTAGGTTGTGGGAGAGAACCTGTCATCCGGAGGATGACATCGACATCTGATCGGGATGAATCCGCATGATCGGGGACGGTGGAAGGGCGGAGCCCGGCGCACGGCTGTATGCCTATGGGCGGGCTCCGACGGTCTTGCCGCCATCCGTGTCGCGCGAATCCCTTCGGAAGGTGAGGCAGAGGAAGGCGAAGCAGAAGGCGACGGGGAGCATGTGGCGTTCGAAGTTGTTCGCCGGCGCGGTGATCATCACGCCCATGAGCAGCAGCAGCGGCAGATGCCAGGCGAGCGAGCGCCACCGTTTCAGGATCACCTCGGCCGCGCCGATGAGCAACGTCAGGATCACATAGAAGTTGCCGTGCGTCACCCAGCCGAGCACCGGGATCGCGCCCCACGAGTCGGCGAACGTGGCCACGCGCTCGCGCCAGGCGTGGTTGACGTATTTGAGCCACGTCGAGTTCTTCTGCACGTAGTCGCTGTCCACGTAGTAGTTCATCGACACGTACGGCAGGTCCGCGATGTCGAAGTAGCCGTAGCATTTCGCCATCAGCGCGTCCATCGCCACCACCGGGTTCGCCTTGACGATCTCGAGCCACGCCTTGTTGAAGCTCTTCATGTCGTCGGGTTTGACGGAACGCCAGCGGTAGCTCACCTTCTTCGACTGGATGCCGGAGGATTTCACCGGGTCCGCGTCCTGCGGGAAATACGCGTCGGCCATCTGATCGAGGTTGAAGACGGGGGCGAGCTCCTTGCGCGCCGATTCCGGGATCGTCTCCGGAGCGCGTTCGGCGACGCGGGCGATCATCTGCAACTGCACGCCGTGGCTTTCAATCGGGTCGCCGCCGATGATCGCGCCCGACGAGATCGCCATCGAGATACCGCCGTGGATGAGGATCGTCGGCAGGAGGATAGCGATCACGTAGGTGGCCCAGCGGCGGCGGTCGGCGGCGATGGCGAGCACGAACTCGAAGAGCAGCACGTACCACGCGTATTTCGCGGAGATCAGCATGACGGCGTTCGCCGCGGCGAACGCGACGAGCGTGCGGCGGGGGAGACAGAGGATAAGGGGCTTGCGGGACCCCCTCAGTCCGCCTGTGGCGGCCAGCTCCCTCTCCCGGGGGGAGCGGGGGGACGAGGCGGCATTCCGGGGGGAACGGGGAGCGCCGGTTCGTGAGGCGTCGGCGAGGGCGTGGAGCTCGTACCAGAAGCCGAACGCCCAGAGGAACGCGAACGCGAACAGCGGGGATTTCGTCAGCGAGATCGTCGAGAACACGGCCAGCGGGCAGACGAGGAAGAACACGACCACCGCGAGCCGCACGCCCGCATGCGCCGCCTCGGGCGGCAGCGCGGGGCGCACGCCGCGCTCGGGGCGGGCGAACGCGCGCGGACGGAATCGGCTGCCGCGCTCCGGATGCGCGAAGTCGCGCCGGGCCGTGCGCACGTCGGTGCGGCGCATCCACGGCAGATTGAGGAAGCGGTGCGCGGTCGCCGCCGTGCAGCAGACGGCGAACAGGAATTGGGCGGCGGCGAGCGCGATCACGCCCCAGTCGTTCGACCCGGTCAGATACCGGCTCGCGGCCATCGTCGACCCGTAGAAGAGGGTGAGCACGATGTTGTGCTGGTCGGTCAGATACGTCGGGTCGGCGGGCCACAGGTAGTGGGCGGTCGGGTAGATGTCCATCGGGGCGAACGAGAAGAAGCCGATGTACGGTTGCTTCAATCCGGTCCACTGGTTCCACGCCCAACTGAACTCGCGCGCCTGGCTGCGCAGGTCCGCGCCGAACGCGGCGAGCAACGTGGTCGGCGCCCACAGCCAGCCGACGAGGAAGACGGTCCACAGCTTCCAGCGCCGGTCGGTGAGACGCACGATCCAGCGGGAGAGGAACGCCCGGGCGTGCGCCGCGATGGTGCGCACACGGGCGCACCATCGCGCGCGACGGGTGGTCGGCGCGGTTGCGGACGTCACGTCGGTGGGAACGTCGGGACGATTGCGCCGACGCAACGGCAGGATGCGGCGCGGCGTGCGCTCGCCGGTCGCGCGGTCCGTGCGCCAGCCGAGCAGCGGCTCCCTCCTGCCCACGCGCACCAGCGCGACGATGATGGCCATATAGATGACGAAGGCGAGGACACCGTACAGCGCGTTCAGCCAATGGAACGCGGCGATCGAGGAATCCGCCCAGTACAACGGGCCGACGGCCGTGCACCAGGAGAGCCACAGCACCGCCGCCACGGCCAGCGCCCACCGCGCCACGGCGCCGATGCGGTCGATGGGGCGGTACGACGTGCCCGCCGATCCCGCGGATGCGTGGGTTCGGGACGTCGCCGATTCGGCCGGGGAAGGGGGATTCGCTGTGACATCGCTCATAGGGCAGTATTCTAGCGTCGCGGTCACCTCGCTCGGTCGGCTGCGCCGACCGTCTCTCCCTCCGCCGGTTGCGCCGACCGTCTCTCCCTCCGCCGGCTGCGCCGGCACCTCCCTCGTCAGAGGGAGGCGGGCGAGGCGGGAGGGTTTGGGATAGGCGGGGCGTATGGTGGTGGGCATGATTTCACTGTTGAAGGTCGCAGCATCGGAGCTGGAGCATACGAGGCGCATCGCGGACAAGGTCGTATCGGTCGCGGATATGGATTCGACGCACGCCGAGGCCCGGCGCATGCTCGAACGCGGCGAAATCGTGTTGGAGCGCGGTGAGGGCGAGCTGCCGGTCACCGTGATCACCGCCGATTATCTGAGCAACGCGCTGGTCAGGTTCGGACGCCAGTGGATCACGGCGCCGGGCAAATCGTTGGCGGCGACGTTCGTGAGCGTGATTCCCGAGACGGTCGCGGACGACGAGATGGTCAACGGGTGGCTGGCGATGATCGCCGAGCTGTCCCTGTTGGACGCGCTGGAGGGCGCGGTCGACGACTGCGGCGCCCGCCCGTACGACGATGAGTGCGGCTTCCAGCTCAAATGGCCGAACGACCTGTACTGCCACGGGTTGAAGCTGGGCGGCACGGTCGCCGAGGTGATGCCGCTGCACGGGGATTCCGAACACAAGGCCATCGTGTTCAGCGCGGGATTGAACCTGTTCATGCCGGCCGACCATCTGCCCACGGCTCAGGCCACGTCGTTGCAGATGAACGTGGGGCCGCTGCCGCCGGTCGACGGATTGCGCGACCTCATCATCGCGCGGTTCGTCGAGTCGATGCGGTCGCGGTTGGAGGCGTTCGTCGCCGCGCCGCTCGTGCAGTCGGGACGGTTGCGCGCCGAGATGCGACACGTGTGCTGGATGATGGGGCGCACCGTCGACGCGCAGCTCATCGACGGCAGCGCCGTGCGCGGCGAAGTGGTCGCGTTGAACGATGACGCGTCGATCAGCGTGCGCACCGAGGACGGCGAGGTGCGTGCCCTCCTCGCCAGCGAAGTGGGCTTGCTGCAGTAAGCGGTATATGACTAGGCCCCCTCTGACGAGGGGGCTGTCGAACGTAGTGAGACTGGGGGAGAGCAGAGGAGAGGCCGTAGGCCGCGGGGATATCGCATCGGCCTACGGCCGATTCCGTTTCCTCCAGCCTGCGGCCGCGGTCTCTCCCCCACCCGGCTTCGCCGGGAGCCCCCTCGTCAGAGGGGGCCGATGCCAATGGGTGTCAGCGGAGCTTGGCGAGGCCGGCGGCGACGAGGGAGGCAACGGCGGCCTTGACGATGTCGCCGATCACGAAGCCCATCGAGGCGATGGCGACGGCCGCGATCGGCGCGCCGGTCAGCGCGGACTGGATGAGGAATCCGAACGCGTAGACGGCCACGACGCCGCCGAGGAACGCGGCCGCGAAGTAGCGCAGCGCGCCGAGGAGCGTCGCCTTGACGCCATGTTCGCCAGCCTTGCCCTTGAGCCACGCGATGACGACCACGCCCGGCAGGAAGCCGAGCAGGAAGCCCGCGCTCGGGCCGACGAGCGCCATCGTGGAGGTGCCGCCGGCGAACACCGGCAGGCCCGCGGCGCCGGCCGCGAGATACGTGGCGACCGCGGCGCCCGCCTGACGCCACGTGAGCATGAGGCCGGCGAGCATCACGACGAACGTCTGCAGCGTGATCGGCACCGGCGTGCCCGGAATCGGAATCTCGCCCGCGGCGGCGGAGACCCACATGAGCACGGCGAACAGCACCGGCTTCCAGGAGACGGCGGCGACGCGGCGCGCGATGGAGACGGACTTGGCGGCGGACGATTGCGCGGCGGGCGTAGGGGTGTTGGACTGCATGAGATGATTCCCTTCTCGTGAAAACGCGGATCCGAACGAGGGATTCCGCCCGGCCGCCGGATGGTCCGCGGCCTTCCCGGCGTTACGGTCGCGGCCCGAAACGAATACGGGATGCCGCGGCTCTCCGCCGGCGTTGACATCGAGGATAGAACCGTCAAGCTACGGTGACGTTTGTGGAAGGTGACAAAAGTCCGCGCCGGGTTTTGTGGACGTTTCGATTGAAACCGTCAGTTTTGAAGAGCAGAATCTGACGTCATGGGGCAATCCGTCAAGAAACTACTTATCGCCAACCGCGGCGAAATCGCCATGCGCGTGGTCCGCACCGCGCGTGAGATGGGCATCGCCACGGTGGCCGTCTACGCCGAACAGGACCGCGAGTCGCAATACGTGTCGCTCGCCGACGAGGCGTACCTGCTGCCCGGCGACACCTACCAGGACACGTATCTCAACGAGGACCGGCTCATCGACATCCTGAAGCGCTCCGGCGCGGACGCCGTCCACCCCGGCTACGGCTTCCTGTCCGAAGTGCCGTCCTTCGCCGCCAAGGTCGAGGAGGCCGGCGCGATCTGGGTGGGGCCGCACCACACCGCGCTCACCGAACTCGGCGACAAGATCACCGCGCGCCGCGTCGCGCTGCGCGCCAAGGTGCCGCCCGTGCCCGGCCTGTCCGAATCGGTCAAGGACATCCGCACGCTGCTCGACTTCGCGCACACGCACGGCTACCCGATCATGATGAAGCGCACCGACGGCGGCGGCGGACACGGCATCACCGTCGTGCGCGACGACGAGGAGCTGCGCCGCTTCTACACGAACCACGACGCGCTCGAAGGCGGCGACCTCGACGAGTACTTCATCGAGAAGTTCATCGACAAGGCGCGCCACGTCGAGACCCAGTCCGGCCGCGACAGCCACGGCAACTTCACCGTCTACTCGACGCGCGACTGCTCGCTGCAGCGGCGCAACCAGAAGCTCGTCGAGGAGGCGCCCGCGCCGTTCCTGACGGATAAGGTGACCGAGACGCTCGTCGAATACTCCCGCCGCCTGTTCACCACCGTCGGCTACACGGGACTCGGCACCTGCGAGTTCATGGTCACGCCGAACGGCAAGGTCTACTTCCTTGAAGTGAACCCGCGACTGCAGGTCGAACACACCGTCTCCGAGGAGGTCAGCGGCCTCGACCTCGTGCGCGAGCAGCTCAACATCGCCGCCGGCGGCGAGCTCACACCCGCGCCCGAACCGCGCGGCCACAGCTTCGAACTGCGCATCACCTCCGAGGATCCGGCCACGAACCTCACGCCGTCCTCCGGCATGCTGGAGCGCATCGTGTGGCCGTCCGGCCCCGGCGTGCGCATCGACACGGGCGTCACGCAGGGCGACACGGTGTCGCCGAAATTCGATTCGATGATGGGCAAGGTCGTCGTCACCGCGCAGGACCGCGCCGCCGCCGTGGCGCGCGTGCGCCGTGTGCTCGACGAGATGGTCATCGAGGGCGTGCCGACGCCGATTCCGCTGTTCAAGGAGATCTTCCGCGACGACGCGTTCACCGCCGAGCACGGCCACGCGTTCGACGTGAGCACGAAATGGCTGGAACGCACGTACCTGAACCGCGAGGCGAACGCGGCGCGCGGCGGGCAGCCGGCGTCGTTCGCCGGCGCGCCCGGCGCGGACGCGAAGGTCGCCTCCGAGACGTTCGTCATCGAGATGAACGATCGTCGCGTCAAGCTCACCGTGCCGCTCGACGTCGTCGAGAACCTGACCGGCGGCGCGCGCGCACGCGGCGCGAAACGACCCACGCAGCCGCTGCGCGGATCCGGCTCGCACGCCGGATCCGTCGCACGCGGACCGATCGACGACGGCGCGAAGTCCGGCGTCATCGCCTCGCCGATGCAGGCCGTCGTCACGCGCGTCAACGTGGCGGAGGGCCAGGAGGTCGCGAAGGGCGACCTGATCGTCGTGCTCGAATCGATGAAGATGGAGAACTACGTGTACGCGCCGGCCGCGGGCACGGTGAAGAAGATCTTCGTCGGCCCGGCCGACGGCGTCGAAGCCGGCGACACGCTGGTCACGCTGGACGTGGTTGGGGCGTCCGGCTCGGCCGGCGACGCCGAGGACAACGGGAAGGAGGCCACGGAATGACCGACATCGTGGAGATGCCCGCCGTGCGCGACGCCGTGAAACAGGCCGCCGGACAGGGCGGCGCCGGCGACGGCCGCCAGCCGCTGCGCGCAGCCGTCGTCAAGGCCGCCGAACTCGCGCGCGACGCCGAGAACCGCGCGCGCGACAAGCAGCACGCCAAGCACAAGAAGACGGCGCGCGAACGCCTCGACCTGCTGTTCGACACCGGAACCTTCGAGGAGATCGGCCGCTTCCAGGGCGGCGACATCAACGCCGGGAAGGCCGGTGCGGCCGTCATCACCGGCTTCGGCCTCGTCTACGGGCGCAAGGTCGCCGTCTACGCTCAGGACTTCTCCGTCAAAGGCGGCACGCTCGGCACCGCGGAAGGCGAGAAGATCTGCCATCTCATGGACATGGCCATCGCGCTCAAGGTGCCGATCGTCGCAATCGTCGACTCCGGCGGCGCGCGCATCCAGGAAGGCGTCGCCGCGCTCACCCAGTACGGGCGCATCTTCCGCAAGACGTGCGAGGCGAGCGGCTACGTGCCGCAGATCTCGCTGATCCTCGGCCCGTGCGCGGGCGGTGCCGTCTACTGTCCGGCCCTGACGGACCTCATCATCATGACGCGCGAGAACTCCGATATGTTCGTCACCGGACCGGACGTCGTCAAGGCCGCGACCGGCGAGACCATCTCGATGGCCGACCTGGGCGGCGGCGAGGTCCACAACCGCAAGTCGGGCGTCGCGCACTACCTCGGCGCCGACGAATCCGACGCGATCGACTACGCGCGCACCGTGCTCGCCTACCTGCCGTCCAACTGCGACGAACAGCCGCCGGTCTACGCGTACGCCGCCACGCGCGCCGAACGCGAGACCGCGAAACGGCTCGCTACGCTCGTGCCCGACAACGACCGCCAGCCGTACGACATGCTCGACGTGATCCGCTGCATCGTCGACTACGGCGAGTTCGTGCAGGTGCACGAACTGTTCGCCGCGTCCGCGCTCGTCGGCTTCGCGTGCGTCGAAGGCCGCCCGGTCGGCATCGTCGCGAACCAGCCGAACGTGAACGCCGGCATCCTCGACGTGGACTCGTCCGAGAAGATCGCCCGGTTCGTGCGCCTGTGCGACGCGTTCAACCTGCCCGTCGTCACCCTCGTGGACACGCCCGGCTACAAGCCCGGCGCCGAACAGGAGCATGCGGGCATCATCCGCCGCGGCGCGAAGGTCATCTACGCGTACGCGAACGCGCAGGTGCCGCTCGTCACCGTCGTGCTGCGCAAGGCGTTCGGCGGCGCGTACATCGTGATGGGATCGAAGGCCATCGGCGCCGACATGAACTTCGCCTGGCCGAGCTCGCAGATCGCGGTGCTCGGCGCGGCCGGCGCGGTGAACATCATCCACCGCCACGACCTCGCCAAGGCCAAGGCGTCCGGCAGGGACGTGGAGGCGCTGCGCGCGAAGTACATCGCCGACTACGAGGAGACCACCGTCAACGCGAACCTCTCGCTCGAACTCGGGCAGATCGACGCGATGATCGACCCCGAGCAGACGCGCGAGGCGATCGTCGCCTCGCTCGGCACGCTCGCCACCAAACGCCGCGTCCGCGCGAACGACAAGCACCACGGCAACCAGCCGCTCTGATCGGTCCGCTCGGCAGACCGATCAGCGCGAGGAGGAGGACAGTCCAGTGGACTGTCCGACGACGGAGCCATCCGCATAACAGAACGTAACCACAGACTTACGTAACGCAACAACAGACAAGGAACACCAATGAGCACATTCTTCCTCGACCAGCTCGCCGCAGGCGAGACGCCGCACGCGCTCGCCTTCGCGGGCCAGTCCACGCCGTGGCCGGTCGCGCTCGCCGACCAGACCACCGATCCGACGCTCGCCGAGGCGCTGCACGCGCACGTCGACGCCGCCTACACGAAGCTCACGCCGGTGAACGCCGACCTGCTCGCCACCACCGGCCGCCCGGTCGACCTGTTCGGCTTCACGCCGAACCCGGCCCGCCTCGGCGCGGCCGCCGACGCCACCGCCTCCGTCGAAGGCATCGCCCTCACCCAGCTCGGCGCGCTCATCGACCTCGAACACCTCGGCTACACGCTGCCCGCCGCCAAGCCGGCCGCCGTGCTCGGCCACTCGCAGGGCGTGCTCGCCGTCCACATGGCCAAGGCCATCGAACGGACCGGCTCCATCGAAGCCGCCCGCGACCAGATCGACGAGATCCTCGCCACCGCCGCCCTGATCGGCGCCGCCGGCACGCGCGCCGCCCGCGAACTCGCCCTGAACCCGCTGCACGGCGAGGCCACGCCGATGCTGTCGGTGCGCGGCGCCACCCGCGCCCAGGTCGAGACGCTCGCTGCCCGCGTCAACAACCCGCGCGGACCGATCGCCATCGCCGTGACCAACTCGGACGACCACCACGTGATCTCCGGCTTCCCGGACGACCTCGCCGCCTTCGCCGTCGAAGTCTCCAAGGAGCACAAGAAGCAGGCCGCCCTGCGCGAGGAGAAGGTGCGCGGCGGCGCCGTGTTCGCGCCCGTGCTCGAGTACCTCGACGTGACTCTGCCGTTCCACTCCCCGCTCATGAAGCCCGCCGTCGACCAGACGATCGCCTGGGCCGAGGCCTGCGGCTTCGACACCGACCGCGCCCGCGCGCTCGCCGAGGAGGTGCTGCTCAACCATGTGGATTGGGCCGCCCGCGTGCGCGAGGCCCTGACCGACACCGACCCGGCCAAACTGTGGATCGTGGACATGGGCCCGGGCTCCACGCTCGGCAAGCTCATCGGCAACGTGGTCGAAGGCACCGGCGTGGGCGTCGTCGAAGCGACCACGCTCGCCGAGCGCGCCGCCCTCTCCACGCTCGACCCGGCCGAGGCCGAGACGCTGCGCACCCAGAACTGGAAGGCGTTCGCCCCGCGCGTGGCGCACACGCCCGCCGGCGACCGCCTCGTCACCAAGTTCTCCGAGCTCACCGGCAAGCCGCCGGTGCTGCTGCCCGGCATGACCCCCACCACCGTCGACCCGGAGATCGTCGCCGCGGCCGCGAACGCCGGCTACTGGGCGGAGCTCGCCGGCGGCGGCCAGGTCACCGCCGAGGTGTTCGACCGTCACGTCGCCAAGCTCGAGGAGCTGCTCGACGAAGGCCGCACCGTCGAGTTCAACGCCATGTTCATGGACCGTTACCTGTGGAACCTCCAGTTCGGCTCCTCCCGCATCGTGCCGAAGAAGCGCGCGTCCGGCGCGCCGATCGACGGCGTCGTCGTCTCCGCCGGCGTGCCCGAGCTCGACGAGGCCGTGGCGTTGGTCGCGCAGCTCAAGAAGGACGGCCTGCCGTACGTGAGCTTCAAGCCCGGCACCGTCGACCAGATCCGTCAGGTGATCCGCATCGCCAAGGCCGTCGCCCCGACCGTCATCCTCATGCAGGTCGAAGGCGGCGCCGCCGGCGGCCACCACAGCTGGGAGTCGCTCGACGACCTGCTCACCTCCACCTACGCCGAAGTGCGCGCCTGCGACAACCTCGTGCTCGTCGCCGGCGGCGGCATCGGCACGCCGGAACGCGCCGCCGACTACCTGTCCGGCCAGTGGTCGCGCGCCTACGGCCTGCCCGACATGCCGGTCGATGGCGTGCTCGTCGGCACCGCCGTCATGACCGCCAAGGAGGCGCACACCAGCCCCGAGGTCAAGCAGCTGCTCGTCAAGACCCCCGGCATCACCGCCGAGACCGTCGCCGCGTCCGGCGCGGCCGACGACCCGTTCGCCCCCGCCGGCGAGCGCTGGGTGCCGTCCGGCAAGTCTGTGGGCGGTGTCGCGTCCGGTCTGAGCCACCTGCACGCCGACATCTACGAGGTGGAGAACGCCTCCGCCGTGTGCGGCCGTCTGCTCGTGCGCGTCATGAAGCACCCCGAGGAGCTCGAGTCCCGCCGCGACGAGATCATCGCCGCGCTGGACCGCACCGCCAAGCCGTACTTCGGCGATCTGGCCTCGATGACCTACCTTCAGTGGGCGCAGCGGTTCGCCGACCTCGCCTACCCGTGGGTGGACGACACGTACGCCGACCGTTTCCTGCATCTGCTCCACCGCATCGAGGCGCGTGTGGCCGACGTGGATTCCGGCGAGTTCGATTCGAAGCTCGACGTGACCCGCGACGACGTGATTGCCGATCCGGCGCCCGCGCTCGAGGCGCTGGCCGCCGCCTACCCGCAGGCCGCCGAGCTCACGGTCACTCCGGCCGATGAGGCGTGGTTCCCGGTGCTCGTGCGCGAATACCCGAAGCCGATGCCGTTCGTGCCGGTCATCGACAACGATCTGCTGCGCTGGTGGGGCCAGGATCAGCTCTGGCAGTCCGAGGATCCGCGTTATTCCGCGGATTCCGTGCGCGTCATCCCCGGTCCGATCTCCGTGGCCGGCATCACCACCGTCGACGAGCCGGTGGCCGACATCCTCGGCCGTTTCGAGGCCGCCGCGCTGGAACGCGCGAAGGAGTCCGGCGCCGTTTCCGAGACCGCGTACGCGACGCTTGGCGAGGCCGGGAACGCCGAGGACTTCATCCGCAAGTCGCCGAACATCTCCTGGGTGGGCCACGTGACCGACAACCCGGCCTACGGCACCAAGCTCGGCGACAAGGACTACGAGATCCGCGCCGTGGATGCCGCGAACGGCGAATACGACCTCGACATCCATCTCGACACGTATTGGGACGACGATCCGGACGGCGGCAAGTCGAAGCACGCCGTGCGCGACATCGTCATCCCGCTCACCGTGCCGACCGACGCGACCGGCGGCATGCCGATCGTCAACCGCGAACGGCTGATCCCGGACGTGTACGCGATGCTCGCCGCCACCGCCGGCATCGGCAACACCGCCATCACCGGCGACAAGCTGACCGCGATGCCGGAGATCGACGGCACGCGCGACGCCGACCGTCCGTTCGGCATCGCGACCGCGCGGTACACGTTCTCCGCGAACCTCGGCTACGACCACGAGGCGGCTACCGGCGGCGCCCTGCCGGGTACGCTGCGCGCCTCCCGCATCGCGCCGGACGCGCTCGTCGGCCCCGCCTGGCCGGCGATCTACGCGGCGCTCGGCTCCGTGTCCGTGAACGGATACCCGGTCATCGAGGGTCTGCTCAACGCCGTCCACCTCGACCATCTCATCGAACTCGAGGAGACCGAGGACGAACTGCTCAAGCACGTCGGCGAGACCGTCACGCTGACCTCCTGGGCCGAGGACTACTTCGAGTCCGCGTCCGGCCGCGTCGTCACCATCCACGTGACCCACACCGCCGCCGACGGCACGCTGCTCGCCCGCGAGACCGAACGCTTCGCGATCCGCGGCCGCGTCTACTCCGACGCGCTGCCCGTCGACTCCCCGGAGTTCGGCGATGCGAAGCACGACGAGATCGAATCCACGCCGAGGCGTCTGCTGCGCCGCGTCAAGGTGACCGCGCCGAACGACATGACCGCGTTCGCCCGCACCTCCGGCGACTTCAACCCGATCCACACCTCCAAGCGCGGCGCCGCGATCTCCGGCCTCGCCGCGCCGCTCGTGCACGGCATGTGGCTGTCCGCCACCGCCCAGCACGCGGTGCAGGCGGCCGACGAGAAGGGCGCCCACTACGAGATCGCCGGCTGGACCTACAACATGTACGGCATGGTCCAGCTGAACGACGAGGTCGAGATCTCCGTCGAACGCGTCGGCAAGGTGCGCCACGGCGGCATGGCCCTCGAGGTCACCTGCCGCATCGACGGCCAGCTCGTCTCCCGCGGCACCGCGCTGGTGCGCGCGCCCGAGGCCGCGTTCGTCTACCCTGGTCAGGGCATCCAGAAGCAGGGCATGGTGTTGGACGAGCGCGCCAAGTCGCCCGCCGCCCGCGATGTGTGGGAGCGCGCCGACAGGCTCACCCGCTCCAAGCTCGGATTCTCGATCCTCGCCCTCGTGCGCGACAACCCCAAGGAGCTCACCGCCAACGGCGTCACCTACCGCCATCCGGAAGGCCTGCTCAACCTCACGCAGTTCACGCAGGTCGCGCTCGCCACCGTCGCGTTCGCGCAGACCGCGCGCCTGCGCGAATCCGGCAGCGACATCTGGCCCGCCTACTTCGCCGGCCACTCGCTCGGCGAATACAACGCGCTGTCCGCGTTCGCCGGCGTGATCCCGCTGGAGACCGTGCTCGAACTCGTGTTCCACCGCGGCTCCACGATGCACCACCTCATCCCGCGCGACGCGCAGGGCCGCTCCAACTACCGCATGGGCGCGCTGCGCCCGAACCAGTTCGGCGTGGGCGACTCGCAAGTGAAGGCGTACGTCGAATCCGTGTCCGAGAAGACCGGCGAGTTCCTGCAGATCGTCAACTACAACCTGGCCGGCGCGCAGTACGCGGTCGCCGGCACGATCGCGGGCCTCAAGGCGTTGCAGGCCGACGCGAACCGCCGCGCCAAGGAGGCGGGCGGCAAGCCGGCGTTCATGCTCGTGCCCGGCATCGACGTGCCGTTCCACTCCACGCTGCTGCGCAAGGGCGTGCCGGAGTTCCGTGACAAGCTCGACGCGCTGCTTCCCGCACACATCGACTACCGTGGCCGCCTCGTCGACCGCTACATCCCGAACCTCGTGGCCACGCCGTTCGAAATGACCAAGGAGTTCGCGGCGAAGATCCTCGAGGTCGTGCCCTCCGAGCGCATCCGCGAGGCACTGGAGGACCCGGCCGTGTGGGACTCCTACGCCGCCGACGACCAGAAGCTCGGCCGCCTGCTGCTCACCGAACTGCTCTCCTGGCAGTTCGCCTCCCCGGTGCGCTGGATCGAGACCCAGTCGCTGCTCTTCCACAAGGCCGCGCAGGGCGGTCTCGGCGTGGAGGAGTACGTGGAGGTCGGCCTCGGCAACGCGCCGACTCTCGCCAACCTCGGTGCCAAGACCCTGCGTCTGCCCGAGTTCGCCGGCACCGACGTCACCGTCTACAACGTGGGCCGCGACGAAGGCCGTGTGTACATGACCGATTCGGACAGCCTCGTGCCCGAGGAGGAGCCGGAGAGCGCTCCGGCCGCTTCGGCCGCCGTCGAGGCGGCCCCGGCCGGCGGCTCCGCCGTCGCCAAGCTCGGCTCCGGCGCGGCTCCGGCTCCTGCCGCGGGTGCCGCCGCTCCGGCCCCGACTTCGGCTCCCGCCGTCCCTGCGCCCCCGTCATCGGGGGAGCTGCCGGCGCAGCCGGCTGAGGGGGCATCCGGTGCGGACGCGCCCGACCTGCCGTTCAAGGCCGCCGACGCGATCGGCGTGCTCATGGCGTACTCGGCCAAGGTGCGCCTCGACCAGATCGGCGCCTCCGACACCACCGACACGCTCACCAACGGCGTGTCCTCCCGCCGCAACCAGCTGCTCATGGACATCAGCTCCGAGCTGGGCGTGGCCAGCGTGGACGGCGCCGCCGAGGCGACGCTCACCCAGCTCGCCCAGATCGTGAACAAGGCCGCCCCGAACTACAAGCCGTTCGGTCCGGTCCTCTCCGACGCGATCCGCGACCGTCTGCGTGCCCTGTTCGGCGCGGCCGGCGTCAAGCCGGCGCACATCCGCGAACGCGTGACCGGCGTGTGGCAGCTCGGCGAAGGCTGGGTGGCCGCCACGACCGCCGCGCTCCTGCTCGACACCCGCGAGGGCTCCAGCTCGCGCGGCGGCGACCTCGCCAAGCTGCCGACCGGCGCCGCCGCCAACGCGGCCGCCGCCGACAAGCTCATCGACGACGCGGTCGCCCTCGTCGGACAGACCAAGGGCGTGGCCGTCTCCAAGCCGTCCGCCGGCGGTGCCGCGGGCGGTGCCGTGGTCGACTCCGCCGCGCTCGACGCGTTCGCCGAGAAGGTCACCGGCGCCAACGGCGTGCTCGCCGCCACCGCACGGTTCGTGCTGAACGAGCTCGGCGTGGCCGCCCCGGCGCCCGAGACCGGCGAGGACGAGAACGCGGCCGTGGTCGCGGCCGTCAGCGCCGAACTCGGCTCCGACTGGCCCAAGCAGGTCGAGCCGCGCTTCGACGCGAACAAGGCCATCCTCTTCGACGACCGTTGGGCCTCCGCCCGCGAGGACCTCGCCCGCGCCTACTACGAAGGCGACGTGGACGCGCTCGCCGGCAGCTTCATCGGCCTCGGTAAGGCCGTCGCCGCCGAAGCCCGGTGGTTCGCGGCGAAGGCCGATGACGAGACGCTCAAGTCCGCGTTCGACCGCATCGCCTCCGAGGCGCTCGAGCCGGCCTCGTCCGACGCGCAGGCCTCCCGCTTCGCGGGCGACGTGGCCGTGGTCACCGGCGTGAGCCCGAACTCGATCGCCGCCCAGGTGGTCGAGGGCCTGCTCGCCGGCGGCGCCACCGTGATCGCCACCTCGCACAGCTTCAGGCCGTCCATCAAGGCGTGGGGCCGCCAGGCGTACCGTGAGCACGCCACCGGCGACGCCAAGCTGTGGCTCGTGCCCGCGAACCTGTCCAGCTTCCGTGACGTGGACGCGCTCGTGGACTGGGTGGGTCACGTCCAGAAGAAGACGACCGGTGCGACCACCACGATCCTCAAGCCCGCCTACGAGCCGACCCTGTTCTTCCCGTTCGCCGCCCCGCCGGTGCACGGCACGCTCGCCGACTCCGGCGAACTGTTCGAATCGCAGGCCCGCCTCATGCTGTGGGGCGTCGAGCGCGCGATCGCCGGACTGGCGAAGATCGGCGCCGACACCGACGTGCAGCACAAGCTGCACGTGGTGCTGCCCGGCTCTCCGAACCGCGGCGTGTTCGGCGGCGACGGCGCGTACGGCGAGGTCAAGTCCGCGTTCGATGCGATCGTCAACCGCGCCCGCGCCGAACGCGACGCCTGGTCGGACCGTGTCACCTTCGCCCACCCGAAGATCGGCTGGGTGCGCGGCACCGGTCTGATGGGCGGCAACGACCCGCTCGTCGCCGTCGTCGAACGTCACGGCATCCACACGTACTCCACCGCGCAGATCGCGGTCAAACTGCTCGACCTGTGCACCGCCGACTCGCGCAAGGCGGCCGCCGAGGCGCCGCTCGACGTGGACCTGACCGGCGGTCTCGGCTCCGAGCCGATCGACATCAAGGCGCTGAGGGCGGAGGCGGAGGCCGACGCCGCGGCCTCCGTCTCGGCTCCCTCTGATGAGGGAGCTGGCGCGCGCAGCGCGACTGAGGGAGAGACCGCGCCCCGTGGGCAGCGGATCAAGGCGCTGCCCACGCCGCACGTCCCGCACCAGCCGCACGTGGACCTCGCCGACTGGGAGGGCGTGACCGCCCGTCCGGAGGACGAGATCGTCATCGTGTCCGTCGGCGAACTGGGGCCGTGGGGCTCCGGCCGCACGCGCGCCCAGGCCGAACTCGGCATCCACCCGGACGGCACCGTCGACCTCAACGCCGGCGCCGTGCTCGAGCTCGCGTGGAACATGGGCCTGCTCACGTGGGCCGACAGCCCGAAGCCCGGCTGGTACGACACCGACGGCAACCTCGTGCCCGAGGAGGACATCGCCGACCGCTACCACGACGAGGTCGTGGCCCGCTCCGGCATCCGCCCGTTCGAGGAGGGCATGGGCGACGACTACAAGGACGGCGCCGACGAGGAGGAGGCCGAGGTCTACCTCGACCATGACGTCACCTTCTCCGTGCCCACCGAGCAGGTCGCCCGCGAATACGTCAAGCTCGACGAGGCCCACACGTCCATCGCCCGCGACGACGAGTCCGGCGAATGGAACGTGACCCGCCACGCCGGCTCGATGATTCGCGTGCCGCGCCGCGCCGCCATGACCCGCACGGTCGGCGGCCAGTTCCCGAAGGGCTTCGACCCGGTTAAGTGGGGCATCCCCGCCTCGATGGTCGGCGACGTGGACCGCATCGCGCTGTGGAACATCGTCACCACCGTGGACGCGTACCTGTCGGCCGGATTCAACCCGGCGGAGATCCTCCAGGCGATCCACCCGTCGCTTGTCGCCTCCACGCAGGGCACCGGCTTCGGCGGCATGGCCTCGATGCGCAAGCTCTACCTCGACCGCTTCCTCAACCACGAGATTCCGACGGACATCCTGCAGGAGGCGTTGCCGAACGTCGTCGCCGCGCACGTCATGCAGAGCTACATCGGCGGCTACGGCAACATGATCCAGCCGGTCTCCGCCTGCGCCACCGCCGCGGTGTCGCTGGAGGAGGGCGCCGACAAGATCGCGCTCGGCAAGGCCGACTTCGTCGTCACCGGCGCGATCGACGACATCGGCGTGGAGTCGGTGATCGGATTCGGCAACATGAACGCGACCGCCAACTCCGCCGAGATGTACGGCAAGGGCATCGACGCGCGCTTCTTCAGCCGCGCGAACGACCGTCGCCGCGGCGGCTTCCTGGAGTCCCAGGGCGGCGGCACGATCCTGCTCACGCGAGGCGACATCGCGTTGAAGCTGGGTCTGCCGGTCGCCGGCGTGATCGGCTTCATTCACTCCTACGCGGACGGCGCCCACACGTCGATCCCGGCCCCGGGCCTCGGCGCCCTGGCGGCGGGCCTCGGCGGACGTGACTCGAAGCTGGTCCACGACCTCGCCAAGCTCGGCGTCACGCCGGACGACATCGCCGTGGTCTCCAAGCACGACACGTCCACCAACGCGAACGATCCGAACGAGTCCGAACTGCACAACACGCTGGCGCACGCCATCGGCCGCACCGACGGCAACCCGCTGTTCGTCATTTCGCAGAAGACCGTCACCGGACACGCGAAGGGCGGTGCCTGCATCTTCCAGGTCAACGGCCTGACGCAGCTGTTCGCCTCCGGCGTCATCCCGGCGAACGCGGCGCTCGACTGCGTCGACCCGAAGCTCGCGAAGGACGACCACATGACCTGGCTGAGGAAGCCGCTGCGCATCGGCGGCGGCGAGGACGTGTTCGGCCGTTCCGCGGCCGGCCAGCCGGTCAAGGCCGGACTCGCCACGTCGCTCGGCTTCGGCCACGTCTCCGGCTTCGTGGCGCTCGTGCACCCCGGCGCGTTCGAGGCGTCCGTCGCGAAGGCGGACGGCGAGGCCGCGCTCGAGGCGTGGCGTGAACGCGCGAACGCCCGTCTCGCCGCCGGCCAGCGCCGACTCGAGGAGGGTATGATGGGCCGCGCCGCGCTCTACGAGCCGATCGACAACCGCCGCTTCCGCGAGGACGGCGTGAAGCTCGCGGGCGGCGGCCGCTACGACGCCCATGAGGTCGAGAAGGCCATGCTGCTCGACCCGGACGCCCGCCTGAACGCCTCCGGCTACTTCGAGGCGTGATTCGGTGACGCCGTCCGGCCCCTTGGCGAGGGGCCGGACGGCGTCGCGTCGACATCGTGCCCAGCCGTCGTGATCGGCCCCCTCTGACTGAACCGCACCCTGATTGTTGGACTGAAGTAATTCGGATTCGATGATTGGAGGTGCGGTTTCTCATGTCCGGGAATCGCAGGCGTCGTTATGACGATGGTTTCATGCGGCTCGTCGTTGGTGTCTTCCATGAGGGCCATGGCTATAAGGCCGCGGCGCGCCGGCTTGGCG
>NZ_JBKEVC010000016.1:0-27938 GCF_056356895.1 Bifidobacterium sp. LH_424 | reverse complement strand
CGCCAAGCCGGCGCGCCGCGGCCTTATAGCCATGGCCCTCATGGAAGACACCAACGACGAGCCGCATGAAACCATCGTCATAACGACGCCTGCGATTCCCGGACATGAGAAACCGCACCTCCAATCATCGAATCCGAATTACTTCAGTCCAACAATCAGGGTGCGGTTCAGTCTGAGGGGGCCGAGATTGTCATGTTCGGCTATGGCGACGGCTTCTTCGGCTGAGGCCTTGCCCCCTCAGTCCGGCTTTGCCGGACAGCTCCCCCACGTGCGTGGGGGAGCGAAGGGAATTGGTATGCGCTGTGGCGCATTCTGTTTTCTGCGCCCCTTTAGGGGGAGCTGGCGGCCGGAGGCCGCGGTCTCTCCCCCAGTCGCCTACGGCGACAGCCCCCTCGTCAGAGGGGGCCAAGTTCGATGCCCCTTGTTGTCGGGGCACTCGGGTCAGGGGGTGCGCTGACACGGGGCGAAATCATTTCTTATAATGCTTGGTGACCACCCGCATACCGGCGGGAGGCACGCGACTTTTCTGTGGGGGACGGACGGGACTATGGCAGGACGACGCGACCGGCGAAACCACGATGCGCGCGGCGAGGCGCCGCAGGCGACGACGCGACGCGCGCGAGGAGGCGGATTCACCAGCATTCTCGCGATCCTGCTCATCCTCGCCGGCGTATGCGTGTTCTCCTACCCGATCGTCGCCGACCTGCTCTCCACACGGCAACACGACCAGGTCATCACCAACTACAGCAACACCGTCCACACGCTTTCGCCGGCCGAAAAAGCCAAACAGCTCAAACTCGCGCGCGAATACAACGACAACCTTGCCGGCGATCCGCTCCACGACCCGTTCGTCGAAGGCAGCGGATACGCCCTGCCGCAAAACTACACGGACGTGCTCAACGTCAACGGCGACGGCGTCATGGGATACCTGAGCATCCCCAAAATCAAACTCAACCTGCCCATCTACCACGGCACCGACGACGACACCCTCGCCAAAGGCGTCGGACACATGCGGCAGACCGCGCTGCCCATCGGCGGGAAAGGCAACCGCAGCGTCCTCACCGGGCATCGCGGACTGCCATCCGCGGAACTGTTCACACGACTCGACGAGCTCAAGAAAGGCGACCTGTTCACCATCAACGTGCTCGACGAGATCCACGCGTACAAGGTCGTGTCGATTCAGGTCGTGAAACCGGACGAGCTCGACAAGGTGCGCGCCATCCCCGGGCGGGACCTCGTCACGCTCGTCACCTGCACGCCATACGGCATCAACACGCACCGCCTGCTCGTCACCGGAGAGCGGACGGCGTACCATCCCGAGGACGTAAAAACGCCGGTCGTGTCGTTCTCGCCGACCTCGCCGGACAGCTGGTTCAGGTTCGGCGGGCTGGCGCTGGTCGCGGCGCTGGTCGGGGTTGCGGCGTGGAAGTGGTGGATTGGGCCGCTGGTTGCGGCCGGTGCGGCGCGGAGGCGCGGTGCTGGTGGGACGGCTGGTCGCGGTCGTGGGGCCGGGTCGGCTGGGACTGGTGCGGCTGGGCGTCGTGACGGTGGTGCTGGTGGTTCCGGTGATGGTGATGGTGGTCGCGGTCGCGGCCGTGGTCGTGGCCGCGGGAAGCATGCTGGTGCCGGAAGGGCTGGTGCCGACCACCCCCAGTCGGCTACGCCGACAGCCCCCGCCAGCGGGGGCGGAGAAACGGGCGGCGATGGTACTACGGATGTCGGTGGCGTGAATGCTGCCGGTGTTGCCGGTGTTGCGGCCGTCGCGGGTGCTGGTGCTGGGGCTGGTGCGGCTGGTGCTGGTGCTACCCGCGGTTCTGCCTTTGGCGCGGGCGGCGTGCGGACGGTGCGGAGCACGGGAGTCGCGCACGACACCCACCCCGACCCCGACATCAGCGACCAACTCCGCGGCGTCAGCGACTAGGGGAGCGGTATCGGCTTTGCGCCCCCCTTAGGCTGAGCCGTGAAGCGAACGCCGGCGGCGTTCGTAGGCGAAGGCGAGCGACAGCGAGCAGACATAATGTCGGCCGAAGGCCGTCAATAATTGCGAAGGAGCCGGTGGCCGGAGGCCGATTGAGGGGGTTCGCCGGGGCGTTCTCAATGCGGCTGCGATGCATTGGCCCCCTCTGACGAACATCGCCTACAGACGAGCCGGTATGAGGTCAAGTTGCAGACTGCCCGTGTCAAGGGGCCCAATTCTTGGCCCCCTCTGACGAGGGGGCTGTCCGCGAAGCGGACTGGGGGAGAGATAGCTGGAAGGTGACATCACAGCGGAACGTCACGTTCCCGGTATCTCTCCCCCAGTCAGCCTCCGGCTGACAGCCCCCTCGTCAGAGGGGGGCCGGGTCTCTCTTCTCTCGGTTCTCTCTCTTCTCTCTCCTCCTCCCCCTCTCCGGGTTCTCTCTTCTCGCCTTTACTCCCTCAGTCCCGCTTCGCGGGACAGCTCCCCCCTGAAGGGGGCGCAGTTCACATCGGGAGGTGACGTTCGGGGGCAGCGGGACAGCTCCCCCTGAGGGGGGGGCGCAAAGGGATTGCATGTGCCGTGGGCGCATTCCGTTTTCCTGCGCCACTGAGGGGCGCAGAGGTGCGCTACGACTGGGGGTGCTGGGGCGGTAGGTTCTGGGGCGCGGCGAATCGTAGATGCAGGTATGCGTATCGGGGTTGTGCACCGGGTTGTGCACCGTCGTTCACGGGTGGGGAAGTGCGCTGGGGGTGAGGCCGTGCGACTGTTAGACTGGGCGCATGCATCTATCAATCAGGAATCTGGGCAAAATCAAAGAAGCAACCGATGTCACGATTGATGGCATTACCGTCATCGCCGCGCCCAATGATACCGGCAAGAGCACGATTGGCAAGGCCGCATACGCGCTGACGAAGACGTTCGAGGATTTCGATGGACGTGTGCATGATGAGCTCGCTGACGCAGTGAGGGCGAGGCTGGAGCGTGACCTGCCCGAGGGAATTGCCAGCTCGGGGTTCAGAACATCCAGTCTTGAGCGTGCACTTCGCGCTATGTATGATTCCAGCAGTACGACTTGGCATTTTGCACCAAGGCCGGCAAGTATACTTGCCACTGCTCTGTCGGCATCGGCGAATCGGATTTCCGATGATGAACAATTATGCTCATTGATTAAGACTATCAGCGCGCGTGCAGTAGACCGTAGTCATGATGATGCGCAAAAAGCAAAAGTACCGGAAGATGCTCTAGATGCGGATAATATGCGTGCAGTGACAGATTGGCTTGTAGCCGATACGCCGGCCGCTCGTGAAACGCGTAAAGATTTGCTAGCGCGATTGACAATCGACATGCAGGAAAAGGCCAAGGAGCTGGCTTATCGTGCCTTCTCAAGCGTGTTCAACGGGCAGATTCGTAATCTCTGCGGTGAGCCGGATTCCGACACGGTCGTAGCCCTGCGCGAAGAGCAGAAGGGAGACTGGGAGCCGCAACGGACCGTGACGTTCTCCCCCGAAGGCGAATGCGCCGCGGCTGAACCGGTAAGTGATGAGCATAGGCACGTCTACATCATCGATGACCCTAATGTCATCGAGCAATTCGATGATAGTTTTTATCCGGCTTTTGAGTCTGCTGGGTATCGGCGGGATTTGATTGCGGCATGCCAGACCGCGCTGCGTGCGCGGAAGAACAACACCGATGCCGGGTTGAGCGAATCAATCCTCGCCAAAGCGGATATGCGCAACGTCATCGACCTGCTGAAACGCTCCTTCGCCGGACGTTACGACCGCAACCAAAACGGCAACGGCGTGCTCGTGAAGGAGGGCCTGCGCGAGCCCGTGCCTATCGGCAACGCGTCCATGGGCTCGAAGGCTATGCTGCTGCTACGATTCCTTGTCGAAAACCTCATCGTGCGCAAAGGCGATATCCTCGTGCTTGACGAACCGGAAATCCACCTGCATCCGGAATGGCAGATCACGTACGCGCATGCGCTCGTGCTCATTGCCAAACAACTCGGCATCAACATGATCGTCACCACGCACAGCCCGTACTTCCTGAAAGCCCTCGCCGGCTACTCCGGAATCGAAGACTATGGGGAGCACGTGCACTACTACACGGCCGACGACAACGATGACGGCTCCAACAGTTTCCATGAAGTGCAGCCGGAAGATGTCGGCACGCTCTACTCCGTCATGGCACGCCCGCTGCAGACCATCGACGAGGACGTATTCCGGAAGATGCAGGGGCGGTGAAGGGCATGAGCAGCGTATCGGATTCGCCCGCATCGGATCGAGGGCTGTGGGTGCCGGATATCAGTAAGGTCATGACCTTGGAGAAGTATCCGCAGAAAACGTTGCGGGAATGCTCCAAAACAGATGACAAAGATGATCTAGGTTTTGCTGACGATGAGCACCTAGCGGTTGATTTCGACGCCTACATCGGCGTGGTTTGCGATCAACTGCGCAAGCAATGCAAAAAACAGGGGATAACACAGCAGCCACACATGCCGATACAGGACAAGCCCTCTACAGCAGACGCGCTCATCCTGTGCGGCGGCGATGACGGTGATGACGGCGGTGATGACGTTGCTGGAATTACACTCATCGAATTCAAGAACCGAAATCTGTTCAAGCGCGGTCGTGGCGGTCAGGGAATCGCCAATCCACTGGAGATCAAACCCGACATAACAATCGATCTGATTAGCAAGCTCTACGATTCGGCGATCATGCTGCTGATGCTGAACCGCGTCACCGTACTGACCGCACGCCGGATGCTGACCGCGTACATCGTGTGCGCGTCAGCGAAAAACGAGGAGTTCGCAGGTCGGGTGGCGGCAGAAGCCGAGACGGTCGCCGCGGCTGGCGGCTCTGGCTTTGCCGCGTATTCCTCGATCATGGCGGACGATGCGGTGGCCGGAGGACTGTTCGACGCCACGGTGTTCTCGTTCAAGCCCAAATGGGCGAAGCATTTCGAGAGCTACCTCTACTCGACAGTATGCTTCGTCACCGAAGAGCAGGTGTCAACCCTCATGTCCACGATTCGCAACGTGCACCCGTGAGTGGAGCTAAGCGGGGGGGAAATAGGGCCGGGCTGTGCGATGATGGGAGTATGAGTGCAATTGCAGTGAAGCAGGGACAGTTGGAACCGCAGGGATCGCAGGACCGGCAGAGTCGGGGCGCGGAGTCGCCGAATGTTGTTCGGTTTGCGGGGAAGTCGCGGGTGCCGCGGCTTGGTATGGGGACGATGGCGCTCGCCATCGAAGGGCGGCCGGACCGTGAGACCGCGATCGAGACGATTCACGCCGGGCTCGACGCGGGCGTGCGGTACCTCGACACCGCATGGTCGTACTATCTGCCGTCGGCGCCGGGAGTGGACGGCACGGGGGTGCCGGGCGACTTCGGGTATGGTGAGAAGCTCGTGCGCGACGCGCTCGCCACATGGGACGGCCCGCGCGACGAAGTGCTCGTCGCCACGAAGACCGGGTATCGGCGGACAATCGAGGTGGATGGGCCTGCGGTACCCCCTCAGTCGGCTTCGCCGACAGCTCCCCCTGATAGGGGGAGCAAAGAAGAAGACCAAGCTTCTGCAGGGAGGAGTGACGCCGAGACTGAGACGGGTAATCGCTGCGCCCCCCTTGAGGGGGAGCTGTCGGCTTCGCCGGCTGAGGGGGTGGCCTCGGCGGAATCCGACGCGGCCGTACCCCGGCAGCATCTGCAGGCGGAGGGGAGCCGGTACGGGTGGATGGCGGATTCTCGGCCGGAGACGATGATCCGCGACGCGAAGGAATCCGCACGGCATCTCGGCGTGGAGGCGCTTGACTTGTTGTATTCGCATGGGCCGGACCCGGCCGTGCCCTACGAGGACCAGGTCGGCGCGCTGAAGACGCTGCTTGACGAGGGCGTGATCCGCTACGCGGGCATCTCGCGTGTGAACAACGAGCAGATCGACGTGGCGTGGCGGATTCTCGGCGACCATCTGATTGCCGTGCAGAACCAGTTCTCGCCGTCACACCCCGACCCGGAACACACGATGGAGCACTGTGCTTCGCTTGGGCTCGACTTCGTCTGCTGGTCGCCGCTCGGTGGATTCCTCGACCCGTTCGACAGTCACGCCTACGACCCGTTCCGCGCGGTCGCCGCGGCGCGCGGCGTCTCCTACCAGCGGGTTGTGCTCGCGTGGGAGCTCACACGCTACGGACGGCTGTTCACCATCCCCAGCGCCCGCAACCCGCACGAGATCCGCGACTCCTTCGCCGCGATCGACCTGCACCTGACCGACGAGGAACTGGCGACCCTCGCAACACTGGGCTGAGACTTGGTGACGACGGCTTGGTGACGACCGGGCTGAATGGGCGCAGCTGAATGGGCGTGGTATGCTCCTTGCTTCCCTACATCGTGAGGAGCCATCGTCGGGCATGACCCGCACGCAGCGGAATCGCCTTGCTCCTCACGGATGTGGGGCTCCATGGCGATCAAGGGGTCCGGCATCCGGGTCGCCTTGCTCCCCCACGGATGTGGGGGAGCTGTCCGGCCTTCGGCCGGACTGAGGGGGAACTGGCCCGCTGCCCTAGGCGCATGACCGTTTTCTGCGCGAGCCTGCATGGTTTGACGGCGAACCTGCATGGTTCGGACCCGAACCTGTAGGAATTTGAGCTGAACCTGCGGGGTGGGGCTTGGTAGACGGGCCTTTCTGGGATGCTGTGCCGATTCAAGAACGGCGGAATTCCGCGGATTATGCGTTGCGTAGTTGAGGGCGATCGGCCTGTCTTCAGAAGGGGTGTGCGCAGGTTCGCGGAATAGACCTACAGGTTAGGTGCGAAATCCTGCAGGTTGCGCCCTAATCTATACAGGTTCCACTTCAGACCGTGCAGGTTCGGGGAGAACCGTGCAGGTTTCGCCTTGTGACTGACGTGGGGTTCTGCATGGGGCTCTGCGTGTTTGCCCCCTCAGTCCGCCTAGCGGCGTCCAGCTCCCCCTGAAGGGGGAGCGAAGAAGGAACCGCGTCTGCCCGAGGGGAGCGGGGAGGGGGTGCCTGGCCGAGGGGAGCAAGAAGGAACTGCACCTACCCGAGGGGAGTGAGGAAGGAACCGCACTTACTCGAGGGAGCAAGGAGGGGGCGTCTGCCCGAGGGGAGTACACCTATCCGAGGGGAGTGAGGAAAGAACCGCGTCTGCCCCCGAAAACAAGAAAAACGGCGCGAATCCGATTACGAGCTGACAACCACTGCGCGTACCCCCATACGTCTGCTGTGGCGTTGTGGGCCCGTAATGCTGTACCTCTTGACTGATTCGTGCCGTCTGAAATTATCGATTGATTGGGCTGGGTCACTCAGCTGTGGACGCGGCTGGTGGCGGTGTACTGGAACGCGCCGTGCACGAGCGCGGCGGTAAAGTGCATGCCGCACATGCCTGCCTCTTCCGCTTCGTGAGTGCATCCGGCGATGCTGCATAGATGACGAGTCATGGTGTCTTCCCCTTCCTTGGGCCTTCAGCTTCCGTGCCGTGGTGGCCGCTAGCTTCCGTGCCAACGTTTCGTTGTCCAATATACGCGTATTGTGCTCGGAATCCAAGATAACAATTTGATAATGTGGGCCAAATCACATTATAATGGCGCGTTTGAGCGTGTCGCGGGCCATCTGTCTGGTCTTGTGGCGGGGTTCCGGGTGGGGGTTCGGTTGGGCCGACTTCCGGTGGTGCGTCTGTTTCGTCGCGTGCGTTCCTGGTTGTGTTGATTGTGTTGATTGTGTCGGTCGCGTTGGTTGCTATGTGCGTGGGTGCTCTGTCTCGGGCGCGTGTTGTTGACGGGGTAAATTGTTTATAGTGTGAGGTATATTTAAGGGATATTGGGTGGAAAATTCGACGAAAGGGCCGATGATGGGCTTTGAAGAAGAAGCGGTGGATGAGCTGTACTCCAAGGTGTGGAGTCATCGGTCCGCGATGCAGCGCGAGCTCAATCGTGGCGCTCACGGCGAGGTTTTCGCCCTCCGTCAGCTCGCCTGCCACGGCGAGATGACGCCGTCCCAATTGGCCGAATCCCTGCGCGTGAGCTCCGGGCGCGTGTCCACGGTGCTGTCGTCGTTGGAGAAGAAGGGGTTCGTCACGCGCAAGCCCGATCCGGACGACCGGCGCGTGGTGTGGGTCGCGATCACCGATGCCGGCCGTGCGCGCATCGAAAAGGACTTGGAGGACATGCGTTCCGCAGTCCGCTGGATCTTCTCGCAGATGGGGGAGCGGCGCACGCGCGAGTTCGTCGAACTGACGCGCGAATTCATGACGTACATGTCGATTTGCCACCCCGGTCAGCCGAGGCCTACCGCGGAAGAGGTGCGCAAGGCGTTCGAAGAGGACGAATAGGAGGGCGATGTTCGGCTCCCTCTGACGAGGGAGCTGTCCGCCGTAGGTGGACTGAGGGAGAGACGGGGCGGCCGTAGGGCGCGGGGGAGATTGTATCGGCCGAAGGTCGATTCTGTTTTCTGCGGCCTGCGGGCCGCGGTCTCTCCCCCACCCGGCTTCGCCGGGAGCCCGACCGCAATTGAGGACAGCCTGCGGCTGGCCTCATATCGGCTCGCCTGTCGGCTCGCACGTCGCCTACAAACGCCTCTGGCGTTTGCTTCACGGCGACGTCCCGTCAGAGGGGGCCGAGGCCGTTGGTCTTGGCTGCTGCCGGGAGCCTGACCGCAATTGTGGACAGCCTTCGGCTGGGCCTCGCGTCGGCTCGCCTGTCGGCTCGCACGTCGACTACAAACGCCCCCGGCGTTTGCTTCACGGCGATGTGCCGTCAGAGGGGGCCGGGGCACTGCATCGCCCGCGGGTAATGCGCTGATTTGCTGGTTTTGTGGGGAACACGCCGGTGGGTTTGGAAATATCTTATAGTGTAAGTAATTTATGGGGCAAAGATAAATGAATCGGTGGCGATGCAGGTGGCACCCCCTCAGTCCACTTCGCGGACAGCTCCCCCTCAAGGGGGAGCAGGGGCGGGGTGGCGATGTGCCCTCTTTGGGCGGGGTGGTCTCTCCCTCCGGCGCTTCGCGCCACCTCCCTCGTCAGAGGGAGGCGGAGAACACCGGGCCGGGCTACCGATCATGTTGTCAGTCAGATAAGGGGAATCAATGTTTCGTGTGATGAGATATCTATCCAAGGGGGAGGTCGGGCAGATGCTCGTCGCCCTCGTGACCATCGTGGGGCAGGTCTTCTTCGACCTGAAGCTGCCCGACTACATGTCCGACATCACCACGCTCGTCGAAACACCGGGCAGCGAGATGGCGGACATCTGGATCGCCGGTGGCAAGATGCTGCTCGTCTCGCTCGGCTCCGTGGCCTGCGCCGTCGTCACCGGCTTCATCGCCGCGCGCGTCGCCGCCAGCTTCGGCCAGCGTCTGCGCTCGCTCGAATTCGCGAAGGTCGAATCGTTCGGACCGGCGGAGATGAGCCGCTTCTCGACCGCGAGCCTCATCACCCGCTCCACCAACGACATCACGCAGATCCAGATGTTCATCACGATGGGCCTGCAGCTCATCGTCAAATCGCCGATCATGGCCGTGTGGGCCATCGCGAAGATCGCCGGCGACGGCTTCGAATGGACGCTCGCCACCGGCATCGCCGTGATCGTCCTGCTCGTCGCGATCGTTGTCCTCATGGCGATGGTCATGCCGAAATTCAAGGCCATGCAGGCCCTCACCGACGACATCAACCTCGTCGTCCGCGAGAACCTCACCGGCCTGCGCGTGGTGCGCGCCTACAACGCCGAGGACTACCAGGAAGCCAAGTTCACCAAGGCGAACAAGAACCTCACCGACACGCAGCTGTTCACCAACCGTGCCATGGCCGTCATGATGCCGCTGATGAACACCGTGATGAACGGCCTCATGCTCGCCGTCTACTGGATCGGCGCCTACCTGATCGACGCCGCCGCCCTCACCGACAAGCTCACCGTGTTCTCCAACATGGTCGTCTTCTCCAGCTACTCCGTGCAGGTCATCATGAGCTTCCTCCTCATGAGCATGGTGTTCGTGCTCTGGCCGCGCGCCGACGTGTCCGCGCAGCGCGTCATGGAAGTCCTCGACACCGATCCGCTCGTCAAGGACGGCGCCGACACCGCCGCCGACGTGACCCGCCTCGGCCACGACGCGCACGGCACCGTCGAATTCCGCGACGTGAGCTTCACCT
This sequence comes from Bifidobacterium sp. LH_424, assembly GCF_056356895.1. NCBI lineage: Bacteria > Bacillati > Actinomycetota > Actinomycetes > Bifidobacteriales > Bifidobacteriaceae > Bifidobacterium > Bifidobacterium sp. LH_424. Next base: position 17,823 of record NZ_JBKEVC010000016.1, on the reverse strand, counting down.
ACCCGGATTCGCGTGAGCCGATCCTCGAACACGTCACGTTCACGGCGAAACAGGGCCAGACCGTCGCGTTCATCGGTTCCACCGGCTCCGGCAAGTCGTCGCTCATCAACCTCGTCCCGCGTTTCTACGACGTGTCCGCCGGGCAGGTTCTCGTCGACGGCGTCGACGTGCGCGACTGGAACGTGACCGACCTGCGTGACCGCATCGGCTACGTGCCGCAGAAATCCGTGCTGTTCAAGGGCACCGTCGCGAGCAACGTCGCGTACGGCGACGACACGCGCGCGGCGGCGGGCCGCGGCGACGCGTCGCGCGCCGACGCCGCGGACGTCAACATGACGCGGGTGCGGGAGGCGGCGGACGTGGCGCAGGCCACCGAATTCGTCTCGCGCATGGACGGCGGCTTCGACGCGGCCATCGCGCAGGGCGGTTCCAACGTGTCCGGCGGACAGAAGCAGCGACTCTCCATCGCGCGCGCCGTCTACCGCGATCCGGAGATCCTCATCTTCGACGACTCGTTCAGCGCGCTCGACTTCAAAACCGATCGCGAGGTGCGCGACGCGCTCGCGGAACACGCGACGGGCGCGACCAAGCTGATTGTCGCGCAGCGCATCGGCACGATCATGAACGCGGACCGGATCGTCGTGCTCGACGACGGCAAGGTCGTGGGGCAGGGCACGCATAAGGAGCTGCTGCAGGACTGCGACGTGTACAGGCAGATCGCCGAATCCCAGCTCAGCCAGACCGAGCTGACGGCGTGATGGCAGGAGCGGCTGCGCGTGCAACCCCCTCAGTCGCGCAGAGCGCGACAGCTCCCCCTGACAGGGGGAGCGGGGAAGGGGATTGCGCCCCCTTGAGGGGGAGCTGGCCGGCCGGAGGACGGGCTGAGGGGGCGGCGACAGCCGCTTGATATGGCGGCATCGGCCTTCGGCCGATTCGATTTGCCCGCGGCCTGCCGGCCGCTCGGGGTCTCTCCCTCCGTCCGCCAGCGGCGGACACCTCCTTCATCAAAGGGAGGCAAGATGACAGACTTTCGAAAGGAATGGAATAATGCCAGGACCTATGGGACATGGCGGGCCGGGACGCGGCGCCGTCGAGAAACCGCAGAACTTCGGGAAGGTGATGGGCAAGCTCGTGCGGTATTGCAGGAGCTACATCCCCGTCATCATCATCGCGCTCGTGCTCGGCGCGACCGGAACGATCTTCCAGATCATCGGACCGGACAAACTCAAGGACATGACCAACGAGATCGTCAAGGGCCTGCCCGCGATGGTCCACGGCCGCCCGGTCATGGGCGCCGTCGACTTCGACGCGGTCTCGCGCATCGGCTTCACGCTCGTCGCGCTCTACGTCGGGTACGCGGTGCTGAGCTACGTGCAGAGCTGGCTGATGGCGAACGTCACCCAGCGCACCGCCCAGCGACTGCGCGAATCTATCTCGCAGAAGATCAACAAGCTGCCGCTCAGCTACTTCGACAAAGTCAGCTACGGCGACGTGCTCAGCCGTATCACCAACGACGTCGACGCGATCGGCCAGACGCTCGGCCAGTCGCTCGGCTCGCTCATCACGTCCGTCACGCTGTTCGTCGGCGCGCTCGTCATGATGTTCTACAACAACGTCATCATGACCCTGTGCGCAATCGGCGCGAGCCTCGTCGGACTGGTGCTGATGATGGCGATCATGAAGGCGTCGCAACGCTATTTCACGCGCCAGCAGGTCGCGCTCGGCCAGGTCAACGGCCACGTCGAGGAGATGTACTCCGGACACCTCATCGTCAAGGCGTACAACGGCGAAACCGCCGCGATCCGCGACTTCGAACGCTACAACGCGGACCTCTACGACTCCGGCTGGAAGTCGCAGTTCCTCTCCGGGCTGATGATGCCGCTCATGCAGTTCATCGGCAACTTCGGCTACGTCGTCGTGTGCGTCGTCGGCGCCGCGCTCGCGATGAACGGCGACATCGAATTCGGCGTCATCGTCGCGTTCATGATGTACATCCGACTGTTCACACAACCACTCTCGCAATTCGCGCAGGCGTTCCAGAACCTGCAACGCTGCGCCGCCGCATCCGAGCGCGTGTTCGGCTTCCTCGAGGAGCCGGAGATGACCGACGAAAGCGCGAAACCGGCGCTGCTCGGCGCTCGCGCCGACGCGCCGGTACGCGGCGACGTGACGTTCGACCACGTGCGCTTCGAATACGAACCCGGAAAGCCGATCATCAACGATTTCAGCGCCGACGTGAAAGCCGGACAGAAGGTCGCGATCGTCGGGCCGACCGGCGCGGGCAAAACCACCATGGTCAACCTGCTCATGCGCTTCTACGACATCGCCGGCGGGCGGATCGCGATCGACGGCGTCGACACGGCGAGCGTGCCGCGCTGGAACGTGCACGAACAGTTCTCGATGGTGCTGCAGGACACGTGGGTGTTCCACGGGACCGTGCGCGAGAACATCGCATACTCGAAGCCGGGCGTGACCGACGAGCAGATCCGTTCGGCGTGCCGCGCGGTGGGGCTCGACCACTACATCATGTCGCTGCCCGACGGGTACGACACGGTGCTTGACGAGAACACGTCGCTGTCCGCGGGGCAGAAGCAGCTCCTCACCATCGCGCGCGCGATGGTGCAGGACGCGCCGATCCTGATCCTGGACGAGGCGACCTCGTCCGTGGACACGCGCACCGAGGAGCTGATTCAGAAGGCGATGGACGCGCTCACCGTGGGGCGCACATCGTTCGTGATCGCGCACCGGCTCTCGACGATCCGCGACGCCGACATGATCCTCGTGATGAACCACGGCGACGTGATCGAACGCGGCACGCACGAGGAGCTGCTGGCGGCCGGCGGGTTCTACGCGGACCTGTACAACAGCCAGTTCGCGCCGGTGGCGTGAGGGGCGTGAGGCGAATCGCCTGACGGGGTGTCCGCTGGGGCGCGACGGCGGTTGGGGCGTCCTGTCGGGGTATCTCTTAGCGGTGTCTTTTGGGGTATCTCGGTTGGGAGGGGTGGTTTGGCGCTGCGGCGGAGATCTATCTGCGTTACGAGGGGTGCCGGAGGCGGGCTGTACCGGGCATATGCGGCTCGATAACGGTGATATGTGGTCGTCGTTGACGGTTGCGGTACCCCTTGTAAGCGAGAAATCATCGGGAGTGAGGGAGGATGTACCCCTTGTAAGCGAGAAAAGCCCCCGGAGCCCGGTTAAGGGCTTCGGGGGCTTTTCGTGGTCTCTCGTTGTGGTGGTCTCTCCCTCCGGCGGTGCGCGCCACCTCCCTCGGCGGAGGGAAGCGATGACTGGGATGACTTTCTGTCGGCAGCTTCCTCAGAGGGAGGTGATGACGGGGGATCAGGCGTAGATGTTGCGGGGACGCATGTCCTCGGGGAGGCCTTCGAGCAGGGTCTGGACAGAATTCTCCTCGAAGACGGAGCGGATGCCGGCGGCCAGCAGCGGTGCGACGGACAGGACCGTCATGTTCGGCAGGCGCTTCTCCTCGGGGACCGGCACCGTGTCCATCAGGACGATCTCGCGCGCGCCGCACTGCGACAGGCGCTCGACGGCCGGGCCGGACAGCAGGCCGTGCGTCGCGACCAGCGTGACCGAGCGCGCGCCGGCGCCGCGCAGGGCGTGTACCGCCTCGCAGATCGTGCCGGCCGTGTCGATCATGTCATCGACGACCACGCAGTCGCGGTCGAGCACGTCGCCGATGATGCCGTGCGCGACGGCGTGGTTCGGACGGGTGATGTCGCGGGTCTTGTGGATGAAGGCGAGCGGCAGGTTGCCGAGTTTCGCCGCCCAACGCTCCGACACCTTGATGCGGCCCGCGTCCGGGGAGACGATCGTCGTGTTCTCGAGCGGCAGATGATTGCGCACGTAGTCGATGAGCACCGGCGTGGCGGTCAGATGGTCGACCGGCGCGTTGAAGAAGCCCTGCTCCTGGGAGGCGTGCAGGTCGACCGTCATGATGCGGTCGGCGCCGGCCGTGCGGAACAGGTCGTAGACGAGGCGCGCGGTGATCGGCTCGCGGCCCTGATGCTTCTTGTCCTGACGGGAGTAGCCCATGAACGGCGCGACCACGGTGATCGTGCGGGCGGAGGCGCGCTTCAGGGCGTCGATCATGAGCAGCTGCTCCATAATCCACTTGTTGATGTCGCCGGAATGGCATTGCAGCGCGAACACGTCCGCGCCGCGCACCGGCTCGGTGAACCGCACGTACATCTCGCCGTTCGCGAAATCGTAGGCGGTGGTCTCCAGCACTTGCGTGCCCAGACATGCGGCGACCTGATCGGCCAGTTCGGGGTAGGCGCGGCCGGTGACCACCGCCATACGCTTGTCCGGAGTGCCCTCGAGCAGCGACGTCATGTTTCTCGTACCCGTCCTTTTGTTCGTAGTGTCCTCGCACCGCGCGGCGCTTCCGCATGCGCGGTGAACCTCAGACAAGTGTACTAGGGGAGGGGAAGAAGGCGTGTGGGGGAAGGTGCGGGATGGGAAAGGTGCGGGGTGTGGGCTGTTGGCGGCTGTCGGCGGGAGACCCCCTCAGTCAGGCTGCCGCCTGACAGCTCCCCCCTGAAGGGGGCGCAGGATGGGGAGTCCGCTGTTTGCGCCCCCCCCTCAGGGGGAGCTGGCGACCGGAGGTCGTCTGAGGGGGTGCCCGTGCGGGGTGCCTGTGCGGAATGGCTTGCGCGGGGTGGTGGTTCGGGCGTGGGCGAGGGGCGTGGGCTGTCCCGCGGGGGCGTTATCTTGGGGAGGTTGCTTTGTTGGGGTCATAGGCGTGTCCGGCTTCTCGCCGCGCGCATGCGACCCGGATGATGCAGCACGCATACACACTCCTGCCACGGAAGGTCCGTGGCCACATAGTCCGAAGGAGGTGGGTGATGTCTGCGCATAAGTACGAACTGATGTTCATCGCCGATCCTGAGCTGAACGAGCGTGATCTCAAGAAGCTGACCGAGCAGTACCTCGAGCTGGTCACCAAGGAAGGCGGTTCCGTCGATGAGCCCGATTTCTGGGGCCGTCGCAAGCTCGCCTACGAGATCAACGGCAAGACCGAAGGCAACTACGTCGTGGTGACCTACACCGCCGAGCCCGCTACCAGCGATGAGCTCGACCGTGTCCTCAACCTCAACGAATCCGTGATCCGTACGAAGATCCTTCGTAAGGACGTCAAGTAAGCGTTTGAAGCGTCAACCGGCTCCCGCGGCGGAACACCGTCGCACGGGACGCCGGTGCGGAATACAGTCGAAGTAGGAATCTCGAAGTAGGAAGGCGGCAATCATGGCAGGCGAAACCACGATCACCATCGTCGGCAATCTCACCGCGGATCCGGAACTGCGCACCATCGGTTCCGGCGCGACCGTGGCGAGCTTCACCATCGCGTCGACGCCGCGCACGTACAACCGCCAGTCCGGCCAGTTCGAGGACGGACAGGCGCTGTTCATGCGTTGCTCCGCATGGCGTGACCTCGCCGACCACTGCGCACAGTCCCTGTCCAAGGGCATGCGCGTGATCGCGCAGGGTCGTCTCCAGCAGCGTTCCTATCAGGCACAGGACGGTTCCAACCGCACCGTCGTCGAGATGACGGTCGACGAGATCGGCCCGTCGCTGCGCTACGCCACCGCCCAGGTGACCCGTCAGTCGTCCGGCAACGGCGGCTTCGCGGGCCGCAACCAGGGCGGCAACGGCGCGGGCGGCTTCGGCGGCGGCAATGGCTACGGCCAGAACGCCGGCGGCTATGGCCGCGGTAACGGCGGCAATGGCGGCTACTCGGGTGGCAACGGCTACCAGGGCGGCGGTTCCAGCTTCGGCGGCGGCCAGTCCGGCGCGCCGGCGGGCGGACAGCAGCCGGCCGCGGACCCGTGGAGCAGCGGCTCGGATTCGGGCAACAGCTTCTCCACGTTCGGCGGCTCCTCCGATTTCGGCGGCGGCTCCGACGACGATCCGGAGTTCTGATCCGCGTTTCCGCGCTTTTGTGCTTCGGCGTTTCCGCGCCTTCACGCTTTCATGCCGCGTAGTACCTGACGCGTATGCAACGCGCAACGCGTAACTGCGACGAGCGAACACAACATCAACATCGTAAATAAGGAGAACATCATGTCCCGCAAGAGGCCGCAACCGCCGGTCAAGCCGTTCAAGAAGAAGCCGAACCCGCTGAAGGCGGCGAAGGTCACCGAGATCGATTACAAGGACGTCGCGCTGCTGCGCAAGTTCATCTCCGATCGCGGCAAGATCCGTTCCCGTCGTATCACCGGCGTGACCGTGCAGGAGCAGCGCAAGATCTCCAAGGCGATTAAGAACGCCCGCGAGATGGCCCTGCTGCCGTACGCCACTTCCGGCCGCTGAGTTCTAGGAGGCATCTGAAATGGCTGAAACCAAGGTTATTCTCACCCAGACCGTTGCGAACCTCGGTCACTCCGGTGACGTCGTCACCGTCAAGGCCGGCTACGCCCGCAACTACCTGCTCCCGCAGAAGCTTGCCTTCGCGTGGAACAAGGGCGCCGAGGCCCAGATCGTCGCCATGAAGCGCGCCCGTCTGGCCCAGGCCGTCGCCACCCGTGAAGACGCCGTCGCCGCCAAGGAGGCCATCGAGGGTTCCGCCGTCGAGATCGCCGCCAAGGTGTCCGAGTCCGGCAAGCTGTTCGGTGGCATCTCCAAGGAAGCCATCGCCATGGCGCTGCTCGACAAGGCCCCGGTCGACCCGAAGGCCATCACCGTCGAGACCATCAAGACCACCGGCGAATTCCCGGCCACGGTCCAGCTCCACCCGGAGATCTCCGCGAACTTCTTCGTGAAGGTCGTCGCCGAGTGACGATTCCGGCGGTGATTATTGCCGCCGGATTCCCATCAGACTGACGGATTGAAGTCTGAGCTTAAGCACTGAGAACCCCGTGCCGCGCGTGATTGTTGTTGTTCACGCGGGGCGCGGGGTTTTCGTATGCGGCGGGTGTTGCGGTTGTGTTGCGCCAAGGCTGGCGTGGTCCCGACGGTTCTGGCGGGTTCCGACGGTTTCCGAGGCGCGGCTTCGACCGCTCGGGTATGACTCCTACCATTTATGTGATGATTATGTGAAGGGCGGTTTTCGGGGTGGATTGCAAGAGGCGAACGAAGCGCGCAGACGGCAAATCCGCGATTTTACAAACGTTGGAATTCCGGGCGACACGCCGAGAGTTGCGTCAGAATCAAACGGGAGTATATTTATCACTCGTTGCAAGGAACACTTCAACAACTAGCCAACGCCCCTGTAGCTCAGTTGGTTAGAGCAGCTGACTCTTAATCAGCGTGTCCAGGGTTCGAATCCCTGCGGGGGCACAGATAAGACCGGAATCGAAAGATTCCGGTCTTTTTGTATTTCCAAGCGAACTCGCACGGCGACGAAGCCAGGGGTTATAGGCCAACCCGCCAACCCAGTTCAGCCCTCGGCGTATGCTTACCTCGTTTGTTTGTCTCCCGCCTTTCGGGCGGCCGCATCACCAATCCAGACAAGAACAAGAAGAAAAGAAGAAGCAGTGGAATACTCCCTCTTTACCAAGCTGGCCGCCGAGTTCTTCGGCACCGCCATCCTGATGATCTTCGGCAACGGCTCCGTCGCCAACGTCGAGCTCAAGAACACGAAGGGCCACCACGCCGGCTGGCTCAACATCGCCATGGGCTACGGCTTCGGCGTCATGTTCCCGGTGCTCATGTTCGGCGCTGTCTCCGGTGCCCACATCAACCCGGCCATGACCCTCGCGCAGGCCATCAACGGCATGTTCCCGTGGGACGAGGTGCTACCGTACATCATCGCGCAGCTGCTCGGCGCCGCGCTCGGCCAGTTCATCGTGTACCTCACGTACTACCCGCACTACAAGGACACCGATGACGCCGAGGCCATCCTCGCCACCTTCTGCACCACCGACGCGGACAACAAGAAGCTCAACTACTTCCTCAACGAGATGTTCGGCACGCTCGTGCTCGTCTTCGGCGCGCTGTGCTGCCTGATGGACCCGTGGGGCGAGAAGGACCCGGCCGCCGCCGCGATCGTCGTCGGCTTCATCGTGTGGGGCCTCGTCACCTCCATGGGCGGCCCGACCGGCCCTGGCCTGAACCCGGCCCGCGACCTCATGCCGCGCGTCCTGCACGCCATCCTGCCGATTCCGTCCAAGGGCACGTCCCGTTGGAACGAGGCGTGGATTCCGGTCGTCGCCCCAATCGTGGGCGCGATCGTCGGCGCCTGGCTGTTCAAGGCGTTCTTCGCGTGATTGCGTGATTGCGTGATTGCGTAGCGAATACGCATAGCGAATATGAAACCGGCCCGTCGGCTCCCGCGTATTGCGGGGCGACGGGCCGGTTTCGTTATGGTGGGGAATCAGTGCTCGAGGAAGATCTGGGGGGCCTTGGCGAAGTTGTTGGCGCAGTGCTCGCCGCAGAAGTAGTAGGTCTTGCCCTCGTACTCGCGGGTGATTGCGTCCGCGTTCACCGCGACCGTCATGCCGCACACCGGATCGGTGGCGGTCTCGCCCTCGGTGGGGGCGGCGTGGTGCATGGCCATGTGGTCGTGGTGCATGTGGTTCATTTCCATGGTGTTCTCCTTGGTTGTGATTGATGGGGAAGTGCTGGTGGTTTCGGTGTCGGCGGCCCCCCTCAGTCCGGCTTCGCCGGACAGCTCCCCCTGGGAGGGGGCGCAGGAAGAGGAGGTGCCGGTGGTGAGGGAGGTGCGTTCGTCGATGATGACGCGGGGACCGGTGCCGGTTGCGCTGGCGGTGGACACCCCCTCAGTCGGCTTCGCCGACAGCTCCCCCTCGTAGGGGGAGCCGGAAGAAAATGCCGACGGCTCCGTTCGGGCGATTGCGGCGCGGGGCTCCTTGAGGGCCGTGTCGCTCAGGGTAATGCGGTTGAGGCGGTTGGCGTTGAGGACCAGGCAGACGGAGCTCAGGGCCATCGCGAGGCCGGCGATCATCGGGCTCAGTAGCCAGCCGGTGAACGGGTAGAGCACGCCCGCCGCGATCGGGATGCCAATCACGTTGTAGCCAAACGCCCACCCGAGGTTCTGCCGGATGTTGCGCATCGTCGCCTGCGACAGGTTGATTGTGCGGATCACGCCGCGCAGGTCGCCGCTCATCAGCGTCACATCCGCGGACTGCATCGCCACGTCCGTGCCGGTGCCGATCGCGAATCCCAGATCCGCCTGCGTGAGCGCGGGCGCGTCGTTGATGCCGTCGCCGACCATCGCGATCAGACCCTCATGCGGCTCCTGCTGCAATCGTTCGATCCAATACGCCTTCCCATCGGGCCTGACCTGCGCGATCACCGTGTCGATGCCGACCTCGCACGCGATGCCGGCCGCCACCTCGGCCTTGTCGCCGGACAGCATGACCGTGCGGATGCCGGCCGTGCGCAACGCGGCCACCGCCTCCTTCGACCCGGGCTTGACCGTGTCGCGCTCATAGCTCGGCCGGCTCCAATCCGCGGAATCCGCGTCGGCCACGCCGCGCGTGATCGTGCCGGTCTTGTCGAACACGACCGTGCCGATCTCCCGCGCCCGTTCCAGCGCCTTCGCGCTGGTCACGAGCACGCCGTTCGTCGCGCCCACTCCGGTCGCCGCCGTAACTGACAGCGGCGTCGCGAGTCCCAGCGCGCATGGGCATGCGATGATGAGCACGCTCACCGCCGTGACCAGAGCGTGCGCGAGCTTCGGATCCGGACCGAGCGCCAGCCATACGGCGAACGTCCACACGGCAATGATGAACACCGCCGGCACGAACACGCGGGCGATGCGGTCGGCGAGGCGCTGCACCGGCGCCTTCGTCGCCTGGGCGCGCGCCACCATAGCGACGATCTGCGAGAGCACGGTGTCGCCGCCGGTCTGCGTGACGCGCATGAGCAGATTGCCGTGCAACACCACGGTCGCGCCGGTGAGTGTAGACGGGCGGGCGGAAGTGGGCCCCTCGGAAGTCGCGGCATCGCCGTCGCCGTCGGCGAATGTGTATGGTTCGGAGGGTGTTGTGTGGGGTTCGGCGTCGAATGTGTATGGTTCGGCACCCAACGTGCAGGAATCCGGACCTGACGTGTAGTCGTTTTCGGCGAACGTGCGGGGTGTGGTCGTGAAGACCGGGGTTTTGCGTACCGGACGGGACTCGCCGGTGATCATCGACTCGTCCACCTCGGCCTCGCCGGCGATGACCACGCCATCGGCCGGGATGCGTTCTCCTGCCTTGATTACGAGCAGGTCGCCGGGTTCCACCTCGTCGATGTCGACGTCATGGAACGCGCTCGGATTGAGCCAGCGTTCGTCTGCCTGCGAAGGGGTCTTCACGACCGGGGCGTGCAGGTTCGCATCAGAATGCTGCGCGTTGCCCTCGGAATCATGCACGTCCGCCTCGGAATCATGCACATCGCCGTCCGAACCATGCACGACACCCCCGGAACCATACACATTCGCCCCGGGTACGGGCTGTCCGGCTCCCGATGTCTGCGCGGCGGCCTCCTCGATCTCCTCGGGGACCCCATCGAGCCGGTGCGCGACCCGTGGGCGCAGCTTGATGAGGCTCTGCACCGCCTTGCCGGTGCCCTCGCGCGCCTTCGTCTCCAGCAGGCGGCCGACGAGCACGAGCGTGATGACCACGCCCACCGATTCGAAATACGGTTCGCGCGAGCCCTCAGGCAGCAGCCACGGCGCGATGCACACGAGCAGGCTGTACAGGTAGGCGGCGCCCGTGCCCAGCGAGACGAGCGAGTTCATGTCCGGTGCGCGGTGACGCAGCGCAGGGAAACCGACCTGATGGATCGGCGCGCCGCAGTAGAACATGACCGGCGTGATGAGGATCGCCTGCCACCACGGGTTCGTGAGCCAGTCCGGCAGCAGCATGTGGTTCGCCATGTGGATCATCATCACCGCGAACACGGGGAGCGTCAGCACCGTGCCGATCGCGACCAGACGGGTGAGGTTGCGGATCTCGGTACGCCGTTCCTCGGCTTCGCGAGCCTCGTTCGCCGCGTAGTCGTCCGAGACCGTGGCCGAGGGGGCGGGTGCGCCGGCTCCCGCAGCCCCAGCCGCGCTCGTCCCAGCTCCGGCTGCTCCCGTTCCGGCGGCTCCCGCCGTTTCGCCGTCCCCGTCGCCTTCGACGCGCAGCAGCCCGTGCACCATGTTCATGCCGCAGGCGAACGGGTAGTCGCCGGCCGGCAGTGCGGGCAGTTTCACTTCGGTGGCCGTGTTGCCCGGTAGCATCGCGTCGAGCCCCAAATCGCCGAACACCACGTGCGAGGTGCATTCGCCGGTCTCCTGCCGGTCGAAGTTCAGGGTGATCGGCATGCCGACGCGCATCGTCACCACGTCGGGGGAGTAGCCGCCCTTCACGGTGATGGTGGCGCGCTGGACGCCCTCGTGCAGCTCGCCGGCCACGCCCTTGCGCTCGCCGAAGAAGAACCGCAGGATGAGCCACGTCGCAAGCGCCGCGACGACCAGTGCGGCGACGCACGTGAAGATGTTCAGTTCCATGTCCGCTCCTCGTTCTCGTCTCAGTCCATCGTATACCGCATCACAGTGTATACCCAATACCCCTATGGGGTATATACTGGATGGTGTTTTCCGCACGGCGAAAGGAGACTGGCGATGCACGGCTACGGTGACGACAAGGCGAAGGTGCTGGCGCGGCTGAAGCGCATCGAGGGCCAGGTGCGCGCCATCGAGCAGATGGTGGACGACGACCGGTACTGCATCGACGTGCTCACGCAGATCTCCGCCGCGAATTCGGCGCTCAAATCGGTGGCCCTGCTGCTGCTCGACGACCATCTCAACCATTGCGTGCGTCAGGCGTCGGCCGAGGGCGGCGACGTGGCCGACGAGAAGCTCGCCGAGGCGTCCGCCGCCATCGCCCGCCTCGTGCGGTCGTGACGAGGGCGCGCCGTACCCTATGGGATATGAGTGATTCAGGATTCCGCGCCACCGGCCCCGCCGACCTGCATAACGAGCCCATCGACTTCGCCGCGCTCGACCCGCGCGAGCAGCTCCGCGCCCTGCTGCGCGAGCGCGTCGCCGGCAAGCCGTTCTCCGAGCTGTACGCGGTGACGCTCGACCATCACGGTGCGGCCGTGATGGGCCACGTCCTGCTCGACACGTTGGAGGACGCCGGCTATTCCGTCGACGATTACGATGCGGTCGGCGCGCTCACCGCCGCTTCCGTGCCGCTTGTCGGATCGATGATTCAGGCCGCCGCCTCCCGCGGCGAGAACCTCGACGGATTCGTCATGGACTTCGTGTTCCCGTCGATCAAGGGACCGTCGATCAGGGGCAAGCGCGTGCTGCTGCTCGACGCGTGGCTGTCCGAGAAATCCTACGTGCAGACGAGTTCGCTCGTCACGCTGCGCAACGGCAACGAGCTGAGCCTCGACTTCTCGATCGTCGAGCATGAGGGCGCGAGCGTCGTGGCCGTCGCCTCGCTGGTCGGCGGCGTCGGCAAGGGCGCGGACGAGCATGAGATCACCGTCATCAGCCCGGTCGACGGTGCGCGGCACGAGGTGCCGTTCATCCAGGTGTTCCACGAGTCCGATCTGGCGGAGTAGCGTTCCGGCGTCCTCGGCGGACTACCCCTCAGTCATGCTGCGCATGACAGCTCCCCTGACAAGGGGAGCCGAGGGTATGAAACGAAAGGTGATATGCATCCTCGTAATCCTATTGATGTCGAAGGCGAGCGGTCCGGGGAACCGGTGTTCCGCGAGGTGGGTGTCGGGCCGTGGGCCGAGACGCATCCCGGCGAGCCGCGGCCGGACAATCCGTCGTCGCCGCTGTACGCCGACCGCCTCCGCTACGACCCGAAGCTGCTCGACCAGGGCGATCGGCGCAACGTGCTCGACCGCTACCGGTACTGGACGGTCGCCGCGATCAAGGCGGATCTGGACGCGCACGGACGCCACGATTTCGAGGTCGCCATCGAGAACTGGACGCATGACTTCAACATCGGCTCGATGGTGCGCACCGCCAACGCGTTCCAAGCGCGACGCGTGCACATCGTCGGACCGCACAAGTGGAACCGCAACGGCGCGCTGATGACCGAGCTGTACCAGCACATGGAGCATCACGCGTCGATCGCGGCGATGGTGCGCTGCTGGCGCATGCGCATCGCCGGCGAGATCGCGGCCGAGCGGTCGCGCGCCGCGGCGGCCGCGTTCCACGCGCACGAGGCCGCCGCACGCGCGGGCGGCGACGTGCGCGCCGCGCAGGCGCCGTTCCTCGCGGAACTGGACGCCGCCGAGGCGCGTATCCGCGAGCTGGAGGCGGCGCGCGTCGTCGCGATGGACATCGTGCCCGGCGCGGTGCCGATGGAGCGGTACGCGTTCCCGAAACGCTGCCTGCTGCTGTTCGGCGCGGAAGGTCCGGGACTGACCGAGACGGCGCTCGACCTCGCCGACGACGTCGTGTACATCTCGCAGTTCGGTTCGGTGCGTTCGATCAACGCGGGCGCGGCGGCGGCCGTCGCCATGCACAGCTGGATCGCGCAGCACGCGGCGATCCGGTGACGGGCGATGGTGACGCGGCGATCCGGCGGTCGCGGTGCGGCGGCCGCCGGGATGCGATGATGCGATGACGCGATGATGCGGTAACGCGATGATGCGATGACACGGTGATTCGGGGCGGGCGGTACATCCGTTCCGCGTGTCACAAATTGCTCGTATAGTTAGGCGCATGCCTACATTCACACGCGAAGAAATCGTGCATTTGGGCGATCTGGCCCGAATCGCGCTCACCGATGAGGAGATCACCCGTCTGCAGGGCGAGCTGAACGTCATCGCCGATTCCATCAACAAGGTCCAGGAGGTCGCCTCCGACGACGTCGAACCGACCGCCAACCCGGTCCCGCTCGAGGCGTACCTGCGCCCGGACGTGCCGGTCACGCCGCTGACGCAGGCCGAGGCGCTCGCCGGCGGCCCGAAGACCGAGGCCGGCATGTTCGTCGCGCCGCGCATCCTGGGAAGCGAGGAGTGAGCCGATATGACCGAAGCAACCAACGAACTCGTCAAGCTGTCCGCCGCCGAGATGGGCGCGGCCATCAAGAAGGGCGACGTCTCCAGCCGTGAGCTGGTCGACGCGCACCTCGCCGTGATCGAGGCCGCCGAGCCGAGCATCAAGGCGTTCCTCAAGGTCTCCGGCGACGTGGCCCGCGAGCAGGCCGACGCCTTCGACGCGAAGTCCGCGGAGGAGAAGGCCGCCCTGCCGCAGCTGGCCGGCGTGCCGATCGCCATCAAGGACATGATCGTCACCAAGGGCATCGAGACGACCGCCGCCTCGAAGATCCTCGAAGGCTGGATCCCGCCGTACGACGCGACCGTGATCGAGAAGCTCAAGGCCGCCGGCATGCCGATTCTCGGCAAGACCAACCTGGACGAGTTCGCGCAGGGCTCCTCCACCGAGCACTCCGCCTACCAGACCACCCACAACCCGTGGGATACCGACCGCGTCCCCGGCGGCTCCGGCGGTGGTTCCGCCTCCGCGGTGGCCGCGTTCGAGGCCCCGCTCGCCCTCGGCACCGACACCGGCGGCTCCATCCGCCAGCCGGGCGCGTTGACCGGCACCGTCGGCGTGAAGCCGACTTACGGCGGCGTCTCCCGCTTCGGCGCGATTGCCATGGCCTCCTCGCTCGACCAGATCGGCCCGGTCTCCCGTACCGTGCTCGACTCCGCGCTCCTGCAGGAGATCATCGGCGGCAATGACCGCCGCGACTCCACCTCCATCCCGGAGGGCCCGCGTCCGATGGTCGCCGCCGCGCGTGAAGGCGCGAAGCGCGACCTCAAGGGCGTGAAGGTCGGCCTCATCAAGGAGCTCAGCGGCGACGGCTTCCAGGCCGGCGTCTCGGCCCGCTTCAACGAGGCCGTCGATAAGCTCAGGGAGATGGGCGCCGAGGTCGTCGAGGTCTCCTGCCCGCGCCTCGAGTACGCGCTCGGCGCGTACTACATCATCATGCCGTCCGAGGTCAGCTCCAACCTGGCCCGCTACGACGGCATGCGCTACGGCCTGCGCGTGATGCCGCCGGCCGGCGTGCCGCAGACCGCCGCCAACATGATGGCCTACACGCGTGAGGCCGGCTTCGGCGACGAGGTCAAGCGCCGCATCATCCTCGGCACCTACGCGCTGTCCGCCGGCTACTACGACGCCTGGTACGGCTCCGCGCAGAAGGTGCGCACGCTCATCATCGAGGACTTCAAGAAGGCGTTCGAGCAGGTCGACGTGCTCGTCTGCCCGACCAGCCCGACCACCGCGTTCAAGCTCGGCGAGAAGACGTCCGACCCGCTGGCCATGTACATGAACGACATCGCAACCATCCCGGCGAACCTCGCCGGCGTGCCCGCCATGTCGATCCCGGCCGGCCTGTCCGATGACGGCCTGCCGGTCGGCTTCCAGTTCATCGCGCCGCAGCAGCGTGACGAGGTCATGTACAAGCCTGCCGCCGCGCTCGAAGCCGCGCTCGAGGAGGACTGGAACGGTCCGATTTGGAAGGACCTCAAGGCCCCGTGGCTCGACGGTCTCGCCAAGTGAGTGACATCGGAAGGATTACAAGGACAACATCATGGCTGAAAAACTGATGAAGTACGCCGATGCCACCAAGAAGTACGATGTGGTGTTCGGCCTGGAGACGCACGTCGAGCTGTGCACGAAGACCAAGCTGTTCTGCCCGGCCGAAGTGAGCTTCGGCGGCGAGCCGAACACCCAGCTCACCCCGGTGAGCCTCGGCCTGCCCGGTTCGCTGCCGGTCGTTAACAAGACGGCCGTCGACTACGCGATCAAGCTGGGTCTCGCCCTGCACTGCGAAATCGCCGAGTGGAGCCAGTTCGCCCGCAAGAACTACTTCTACCCGGACATGCCGCGCGACTACCAGATCTCCCAGTACGACAAGCCGACCAACGGCAACGGCTACCTGGACGTCGAGCTGGAGGACGGCACCGTCTTCCGCGTGCCGATCGAGCGCGCCCACATCGAGGACGACGCCGGCAAGAACACCCACGTGGGTGGCGCCGACGGCCGCATCGAGGGCGCCGACCACTCGCTGGTCGACTACAACCGCGCCGGCGTGCCGCTCATCGAGATCGTGACCAAGCCGATCGAGGGCGCGGGCGACCGCGCTCCGGAGATCGCCGGCGCGTACATGCGCGCCATCCGCGACATCGTGCGCGCGCTGGGCATCTCCCACGCCCGCATGGAGCAGGGCAACATGCGCGCCGACGTGAACGTGTCGCTGCGCCCCTCCGCGGACGCCCCGTACGGCACCCGTTCCGAGACCAAGAACGTGAACTCGTTCCGCGGCATCGAGAAGACCCTCCAGTACGAGATCCGTCGTCAGGCCGCGCGCCTCGACGAAGGCAAGGAGATCCTGCAGGAGACCCGCCACTGGGACGAGGCCTCGCAGACCACCGCGGGCGGCCGTCTCAAGTCCGACGCCGACGACTACCGCTACTTCCCGGATCCGGATCTGGTCATGCTCCACATCACCAAGGAGCACATCGCCGAGATGGAGGCGCAGATGCCGGAGATGCCGCGCGAGCGCCGCAATCGTCTCAAGGCCGAATGGGGTCTGACCGACCTGCAGCTGCGCGACATCCTCAACGCCGACGCCCTCGACCTGATCGAGGAGACCGTCAAGGCCGGTGCGACCGCCGGCGGCGCGCGCAAGTGGTGGCTCGGCGAGCTCTCCCGCGAAGCCAACGCGAAGGGCGTCTCGCTCGAGGAGCTGCCCGTCACCCCGGCCGACGTGGCCGAGGTCGAGAAGCTCATCGCCGACGGCAAGCTCAACGACAAGCTCGCCAAGCAGACCATCGCCGGCGTGCTCGCCGGTGAAGGCACGCCGGACGAGGTCGTCAAGAAGCACGGCTACAAGATCGTCGAGGACTCCGGCGCCATCGAGGCGGCGGTCGACGCGGCGTTCGAAGCCAACCCGGACGTCGTCGAGAAGCTCAAGAGCGGCAACATGAAGCCGATGGGCGTGATTATCGGTGCCGTGATGAAGGCGACGCGCGGCCAGGCCGACGCGAAGGCCGTCACCAAGATCGTCATGGGCAAGATCAAGGGCTGATTGGCTGATTCGCTGATTGGTTGCAGACGGACCGAAAGGCCGAGCGGGAAACCGCTCGGCCTTTTTCGTATGTGCAGCGGGGCGTCGTCGTCTTGGGCCCCCTCTGTCGAGGGGGCTCCCGGCGTGAGCCGGGTGGGGGAGAGCGCTCCCCCTTGTGAGGGGGAGCTGGCGGCCGCAGGCCGACTGAGGGGGTTGTCGGGTTGTTTGGGTTGTTGTGTGGTCGGTTTTTCGACACGCCGGTGGAGGCTTGTGTTTCCGGGGTTTTTGGGGTTGTTTTGTGGTGTGGGTTTGCGTGTGTGGTCGGTGTGGTGTAGATTATTCATTCGCTGCCGCTGAGCGGTCGGGGTTCCTTCCTGTTGGTTGGTTTCCGGGGTGTTCGGCGTGTGGTGGTGGTTTGAGAACTCAAGAGTGTGTTGTACTACTTACTTCTTTATAGTCAATGATTGCCAGTCCGATTCCCGCTCGTTTTCGAGTACCCGAGGGGGTTTGATGGGGGTCGGGGTTTTTGTGCGAACCTCTTTCCTTATTAGAGGTTCCGTCTTTTTTCTTTTTTGAGAGTCATCTGTCGATGTCTTTCTGCAATGTTTTTTTGTGGAGGGTTCGATTCTGGCTCAGGATGAACGCTGGCGGCGTGCTTAACACATGCAAGTCGAACGGGATCCTGGCAGCTTGCTGTCGGGTGAGAGTGGCGAACGGGTGAGTAATGCGTGACCGACCTGCCCCGTACTCCGGAATAGCTCCTGGAAACGGGTGGTAATGCCGGATGTTCCAATATGCTGCATGGTGTGTTGGGAAAGGG
>NZ_JBKEVC010000015.1:0-31652 GCF_056356895.1 Bifidobacterium sp. LH_424 | reverse complement strand
CCGGGCTGGACGCGTACATCGTCCACTGGAACACCAAACGACGCCAGAAACGACTCGGGGGACACACCCCGGAGGAATTCCGGAACATGTCCCCCACAGCCTGATCAGGTACCCTTAATAAACCACGTCCAGCAATCGGGGCGCAGTTCATGACGAGGGGGCTGTCGAACGTAGTGAGACTGGGGGAGAGATAGCTGGAACGTGACAGTTCCCGGTATCTCTCCCCCAGTCCGCTACCGCGGACAGCCCCCTCGTCAGAGGGGGCCATTATGTACCCCCTCAGTCGGCCTTTGGCCGACAGCTCCCCCTGAAAGGGGGAGCAGGAGGGGCGGCGTCCTCTTCAGGGGAGGGCGCGGGGCGTCACTCGCCGGAGGTGCCGCCGGTGCCGCCGTTGTCCGAGCTGCCGCCGGATTCGCCGCCACCGGTGTCGCTGCCGCCGGATTCGCCGCCGGACGTGCTTCCGCCGCTGTTGCCGGAATCACCGGAGCTCGTGCCGGAGCCGGACCCGCTGGAACCGGAATCACCGGAACTCTCGCCGGAACCCGAACCCGTGCCCGTGCCGGTGCCGCCGCCCGTGCCGGCGCCCGCGGAACCGCTGGAACCGGATTCGCCGGTGCCGGTCGAACCGGATTCGCCGGAACCGTAGGAGTATCCGTACGAGTAGCGCTTCGACGTGGACCGGGAGCCGGTGCCCCACGTGCCGTCGGAGCCGCCGATCTTGCCGCCGTCCTTCGCGGTGGGGAACGTCTCGTTCGTGGTGCCGGCGAGCGCCTGCGTCATGTATTCGGTGAACAGGTGCACCGGGTAGTCGGAGCCGCCGGTCCACTGGCCGAACGAAGGGATCTCCTGCGGGTTGCCGTTCGCGTCCGGGTACCACATGGCGAACGTGGAGACGACGGACGGCGTGTAGCCGATGAAGCTCGCCGCGTACGAGTTGTTCGACGTGCCGGACTTGCCGGCGATGGTGTGTCCGGTCTGCCGCGCCTCGGTGGCGGTGCCGTACTGGACGACGCCGGTGAGCGCCTTGGTGACGAGGTCCGTGTCGTTCGCGGTGAACACCTGTTCGGTGCCGGTGGGTGCCTGGTAGAGGTCCTTACCCTTGCTGTTCTGCACGCTGGCGACGATGTGCAGGGTCGCCTTCTTGCCCTCGTTGGCGAGGGTCGCGTAGGCGTTGGTCATGTCCTCGACGCTCAGCGCGTTGTTGCCGAGCACGGTGAACGGTTCGGAGCCGTCGAGCGATGTGTTCGAGACGCCGGCCGTGCGCGCCGTCTGCGCGATCTTCTTCGCGCCGAGCTTGGTCTGCAGATCCATGTAGACGGTGTTCGACGAGTAGGCGGTGGCCTTGTACAGGTTGATGTAGCCGTAGTTCTCGTTGGCGAAGTTGCTCACCGTGTTGCTGATGCCCGGGAACGTGCGGTACGAGTTGCCGTTGAACGTGGTGTCGAGGCTGACGCCCGCCTGCACGGTGGCGAGCAGCGCGAACGGCTTCATCGTGGAGCCGACCTCGTATTGGGCCTGGGTGGCGTTGTTGAGCTGTTTGGCGAGGTAGTCGTCGCCCGCGTACAGGGCGATGATCGAGCCGTCCTTCGGGTTCGCGCTCATCGCGCCGAACTGCATGCCGTCGGGCACGGTGCCCTGCATGCCGTTCTTCGAGGGGCTGACGACCTGCTGCATGAGGTCCTGCTTGGATTTGTCGATTGTGGTGACGATCTTGTAGCCGCCCGTGTCGAGCTCGTCCTTGGTGAATGCCTTGCGGCTTTCCAGCTCGTCCCTCACCATCTGCAGCAGATAGCCGTTTGGACCTTTATATACGTCGTCGGTGCTGGTCTGCACGGTCTGCGGCATGGCCGCGTCCTTCGCCTCCTTCGCGGTGATGTAGCCGTCCTCGCGCATGATCGAGATGACGCGGTTGAACCGCTGCTTCGCCATCTTCGGGTTGTCGACCGGGTCCCACGTGGAGGGGGCGGGGATGATGCCGGCCAGCGTGGCCGCCTCGGAGAGCGTCAGGTCCTTCGCGTCCTTGTTGTAGTAGGCCTTCGCCGCCGCCTGGATGCCGTATGCGCCGCGGCCCAGGTAGATGGTGTTCAGATAGTTGCACAGAACCTTGCTTTTGTCCTGCGTCTGCGCGATCTTCAGCGCGAGGATCGCCTCGCGCACCTTGCCGGTGTACGACGTGGTTTCGCCCAGATAGTAGCGTTCCGCGTACTGCTGGGTGATGGTCGAGCCGCCCTGGCGCGTCCCCTTGGTCACGTTGTTGACGAGCGCGCGTCCGATGCCGCGCAGATCGATGCCCTTGTCCGTGTAGAACGTGCGGTTCTCCGACGCGACGACCGCGTTGCCCACGTAGTCGGGCAGCACGGCGCAGTCGATGATGTCGCGGTTCTGCTCGGAGAACGTGCCCATCTCCGTGGTGCCGTCGTTGAAGTAGACGGTCGTGTTCTCCGCCAGCGCGATCTTCTCCGGCGAGGGAATCGGCGTGGAGACGTACAGGTAGGTGAACAGGCCGATGCCCGCCGCGAGTCCCAGCGCGATGAGCCCGAGGATCCATTTCAATACGAGATGCCTGCTGCGTCCCTTGAGTTTCGGGCCTTTGCCGCCCTTGACACGATGATTGCCGCCCCGGTAATGACGGGCGGCGGGCTTGCGTTCCGCCGTGCTCCTGACGTGCCCGCGCACACGTCCTTTGCCGTTACGAGAATGTGAGACCATGAGCACCACCGTAGCCACACGCCCTGAACAAGCGGGGTGGAAGTCCTGGTGTGACCGTTCTCCACACGGGTTTATCCTTGGAATCCTCACAAGTCGCCGGGATGGTCCGTCGGGATGGTTCCGGTCTCGCTCTCCGGCCGGTCCGTTCGTGTGTCCGTGCGTTCGTCCGGGGATGGTGTATAGTGGTCTGAGCCTCCGCACGGCGTTATGTCGCCCAAACCCCCCAGGGCAGGAATGCAGCAAGGGTAAGCGGCCTCTGACGGGTGTGTGGAGGTTTTTCCATACTTGTTCCCATCCGCCGGCGATGACGCCGTCGCGTTCAGCTCGCTCCATCCTTTTCTTCGCGCCCCCACGAAGTGGGGGAGCTGTCCGCCATAGGCGGACTGAGGGGGCTCGTCGGATAGTTCGTCGGATACCCCCTCAGTCGCGCTTCGCGCGCCAGCTCCCCCTGAAGGGGCGCATGAGATGTGGGCGCGGGATGGAGCGGGGCGCATGAGGTGTGGGGCGCGGAGGTCCGTTTTCTCCGTGTGTGGGCTAGTGTGGGTGGCATGAGTGACGAACAGCGACCCACGACCCCCGAGAGCCCGCGAATCCGTGATCCGCATGCGCCCGTGAACCTGTTGCGCGATTTCGAACCGTTGGACGATCTGCCCGCCCCGCCGGACCCGACCGGCGCGCGGCCCGCGGCCGGCGCACAATCCCCGTCCGGCGGCCCGATTGGTCCGGCCGGCCCGTCCGCCCCGTTCGTGTCCGGCGTCCCGGCCCCGTCGCCCGCGTTGTCCGCGTTGGCGACCGGCGTCCCCTCCGCCGCGTCCCCCGACGACCGGGCATCCGCGTTTAGTACCCTGTCCGACGTCGCCGACGTCTCCGTGTCCGACACGCAGGACGGTCTCGACATCTCCGGCACCGCCGTCGACCACGGTCCGACCGTCGCGCCCGGCGCGGCGCGCGTCGACCTGCGCGCCGTCGGCGACGACGCGGCCTTCGCCGCGGACCGTCGCCGCGCCGACGACGATGCGCTCGCCCGCCGCCCGCGCACGTCGAGCCGCGTGCTGTGCGTCGTGTTCGGCCTGCTGCTCGTCGCCGCCGCGATGGGCGTCTACTGGCTCGGCGTGCATACGGAGACCGGCCAGTCGTTCGACGACATGGTCGAGGTCTACTTCGCCGACAGCGTGCCCGGCTGGTTCGCGGGACTCCTCGCCGCCGGCTCGCACGTGGCCGTGCTCGTCGGCTCCATCCTGCTCGCCGCCGTCGCCGCCGTCGTCACGATCGTGCGCAAACGCTGGTGGCTGCTCGGCCAGCTCGTCGCGTTCGGCCTGCTGTGCTTCGGCGCGTCGTTCCTCAAGGACGTGCTGCCGCGCCCGTTCATCATTCACACGCAGATTGCCGCCGCCAATTCCGCGCCCAGCGGCCACACGATCCTCGGCGCCGCCGCCGCGGTCGCCCTGCTGTTCGCCGTCTCCCGCGGATGGCGTTTCCTCGCCGCGATCGTCGGTGCGCTGTGGACCATGTTCGTCGCGTTGTCCGTCGTGAACGGCCAGTGGCATCGCCCGTCCGACGCGCTCATGTCCGTGCTGTTGGTCGCCGGCATCGCACTGATTGTGCTCGCGTTCACGCGCGCGTCCGGCATGGACGCGACCGGCAAACGCCGTTCCTCCGCCGGCGTGCAGATCGTCGGCTCGATCGCGATCACCGGCGGCGCGTTCGCCTGCCTGTACGGCGCGTACGTGGTCTGGCAGGTCGTGCCCGGCCTGCTGATGAGCGCGGAATGGGCGCGTTCCAGCGCGGTCGCCGCCGCGATCATCCTGATCTGCGGCGCGACGGCGCTCGTCTCCGGCTTCCTGCTCGCGATGCGCCAGCTCATCGCCGCGCCGTTGACGCGACTCGGCCTCGTCGGCGCGCCGCCGGCCCCGCCGAAGCGGCGCTGAGCCGGCCGCCGCGCGCCGCCCGGCCGGTCCGGTCGGCGTCGGACACACGGATGGCCACCGTTGGTGAGTATGATGACAGCACGACGGCACCGTACGGCGTCGGCATCGCGCACGGACGCCGCGACGGCAGTGACGAACAAGCAGTGACGAATGATAACGGAGAGGTGAAGGAGAGGTCATGGCAGCACGCACCGCGAACGGCACCAAGCTGGTGATCGTGGAGTCTCCCACCAAGGCCCGCAAGATCGGCGGATACCTGGGTGACGGCTACACGGTGATGGCGTCGGTGGGACACATCCGCGACCTCGCCCAGCCCAGCCAGGTGCCCGCCGCCGACAAGGCGAAATACGGCAAGTTCGGCGTCGACGTGAACGACGGGTTCAAGCCCTACTACATCGTCGACGGCGACAAGAAGCGCACCGTCTCCGAACTGAAATCCGCGTTGAAGAACGCGAGCGAACTCTACCTCGCCACCGATGAGGACCGCGAAGGCGAGGCCATCGCGTGGCATCTGGTCGAAACGTTGAAGCCCAAGGTGCCGGTCAAGCGCATGGTGTTCCACGAGATCACCAAGAACGCGATCAAGAAGTCGCTCGACCAGACCCGCGACGTCGACGCCGACATGGTCGACGCGCAGGAGACGCGACGCATCCTCGATCGCCTCTACGGCTACGAACTGTCGCCCGTGCTGTGGCGCAAGGTCGGGCCGGGACTGTCCGCCGGCCGCGTGCAGTCCGTCGCGACGCGCCTCATCGTCGAGCGCGAGCGCGAGCGCATGGCGTTCGTCCGCGCGCCCTACTGGGATCTGACGGCGACGCTCGCCGCGCCGGACGCGTCCGGCGAGACGGCGGCGTTCGACGCGCGCATGGTCGCGCTCGGCGGCAAACGTCTCGCCACGTCGAAGGACTTCGGCGCGGACGGCAGGCTCACGCCGGAAGGCTTCGCCGGCAACGTGCGCCAGCTCGACGAGACGGCGGCGCGCGCGCTCGCCGAACGCCTGAAGGACGCGCCGTTCACCGTCGTCTCGATGGAGACGAAGCCGTACCGCCGCCGCCCGTTGCCGCCGTTCACGACGTCCACGCTGCAGCAGACCGCCGGCAACCGTCTCGGCATGAGCTCGCGCGCCACGATGCGCGCCGCGCAGGGCCTGTACGAGAACGGCTACATCACGTATATGCGAACCGATTCGGTGACGCTCTCGCAGGAGGCAATCGCCGCCGCGCGCGATGCGGTCGAATACCATTTCGGTTCGAGGTTCCTCTCCGACGCGCCGAAGCAGTACGCGACGAAGACCGCCGGCGCGCAGGAGGCGCATGAATGCATCCGCCCGGCCGGCGCGAGGTTCCGCGACCCGGACGAGCTCGTGGGCAAGGTGCCCGGCGACCAGCTGAAGCTGTACCGGCTCATCTGGCAGCGCACGCTCGCCTCGCAGATGGCCGACGCGACCGGTTCCACCGCCACGGTGAAGCTCTCCGCGCCCGCCGGCGTCGACGATGCCGGCGTGGCCGGGGACGCGCTGTTCCAGGCGTCCGGCACCGTGATCGAATTCCCCGGCTTCATGAAGGCGACGGGGGAGGGGCGTCACGCGGCCTCCGGTACGGGTGCCTCGGGCGCGAAGGCCGGTGCCGACGGCAAGGCCTCCGCGGACGGCAAGGACGGCAAGGGTAAGGACGAGAACGCGTCCCTGCCGCCGATGCGCGAAGGGCAGACGCTCGCCGCCTCCGACGTGCACGCGGACGGCCACGAGACCCAGCCGCCGGCACGCTATACCGAAGCCTCGCTCGTCAAGACGCTGGAGGCCAAGGAGATCGGCCGCCCGTCCACCTACGCGTCGATCATCTCCACGATCATCGACCGCGGCTACGTGTACGAGCGCGGCCGCGCGCTCATCCCCTCCTGGTTGGCGTTCGCCGTGACCAAGCTGCTGGAGACGAAGTTCCCCAAGCTCGTCGACTACCAGTTCACCGCGGAGATGGAGAACGGCCTCGACCAGATCGCGCACGGGCGCGAGACCGGCCGCGACTGGCTCACCCGCTTCTACTTCGGCTCCGGCGAGGGCGCCGCGCAGAGCGCCGACGAGGCGCATGAGGGCCTGCAGCAGCAGGTCGCGCAGCTCGGCGAGATCGACGCGCGCGCCATCAACACCATCGAGATCGGCGACGGCCTGCACGTGCGCGTCGGCCGCTACGGCCCGTATCTCGAGGACATGGAGCATCTCGACGACGAAGGCAATCCGAAGCGCGCCTCCCTGCCCGACACGCTCGCACCCGACGAGCTGACCGTCGAGGTCGCGCACGACCTGATCGAGAACCATTCCGGCGGGCCGCGCGTGCTCGGCACCGATCCGGCGACCGGCGGCACCGTCGAGGTGCGCAACGGCCGGTTCGGGCCGTACGTCGCGCTGATCACGCCCGAGGCGGCCGAGGCCGAGGCCGCGGCGCGCAAGGCCGCGAAGGAAGCGGAGGCGGCCGGTAAGCCGGCCCCGCGCCGTTCGCGCAAGTCGGATGCGCCGCGCCCGAAGATGGCGAGCCTGTTCAAGACGATGAGCCCCGAATCGGTGACGCTCGAGGACGCGCTGAAGCTACTCGGTCTGCCGCGCGAGGTCGGCTCCTACGAGGAGACGAACGCGGAGACCGGCGAGACGGCCGTCGTGACCGTGGCCGCGAACAACGGCCGCTACGGCCCGTACCTGACCAAGACGAAGGCGGACGGGACGAGCGAGACCCGGTCGCTGGGGTCGGAGGACGAGATTTTCACCGTCACCATCGACCAGGCGAAGGACCTGTTCGCGCAGCCCAAGTACCGCGGTCGCGGTCGCGGCGCGGCCAAGCCGCCGATCCGCGCGCTCGGCAACGACCCGGAGAGCGGCAAGCCCGTCGTCATCAAGGAGGGCCGTTTCGGCCTGTACCTGACCGACGGCGAGACCAACCGCACGTTGCCGCGTCAGTACGATCCGGCGACCATCGAGCCGGCGGACGCGTACCGGATTCTCGCGGAGAAGCGCGCGATGGGACCGGCCACCAAGCGCGGTGGCTCACGCGGGCGTTCCGGGGCCAAGGGCTCCGCGGCGAAGGGCTCCAAGGCCGCGCCGAAGGTGAGCGCCGTCGAAGCGAAGCGCGCCGAACGCCGCGCCGAGGTGAGGAAGCTCGCCGCGAAGGGCTGGGCCAACACGCGCATCGCGGAGAAGATCGGCTCCACCGCCTCCACCGTGAAGGGCGACATCGACTGGCTCACCGCGAACGAAGGCTTCGAACGCCCGCCGGTCGTCGCCGCCAAGCCCAAGACCTCCAGAACCGCGAAGAAGAAGTAGCGGCGGGCCATCACCATGACTACCGGACTGTTCATCTCGTTCGAAGGCGTCGACGGCGTCGGCAAGACCACGCAGGTCGAGCGGCTGCGCGCGGCATTGGAGGCCGCGGGCCGCGAGGTCGTCGTCACCCGGGAACCCGGCGGCACCCCGCTGGGACAGGCCATCCGCAGCCTTCTCCTCCATGGCGTCCCCGCTTCGGCCCCATCTGACGAGGGGGCTGGCGCGCGAAGCACGACTGGGGGAGAGAAGGCCGACATCGCCCCGCGCGCTGAGGCGCTGCTCTTCGCCGCCGACCGCGCCCAGCACGTCGCCGAGGTCATCCGTCCGGCGTTGGAACGCGGCGCGGTGGTCATCACCGACCGGTATCTCGACTCATCCCTCGCCTACCAGGCGGGCGGGCGCGAACTCACCGCCGCGGAAATCCGCGAATTGAGCATGTGGGCGACGAACCGCCTCCTGCCGGACCGCACCTACCTGCTCGACATGGATCCGTCGCTGTCCCACTCCCGTCTCACCCACGACGAGGACCGTATGGAATCCGCGGGCGACGACTTCCAGCGCCGCACGCGCGAGGCGTTTCTCACGCTCGCCGCCGCCGAACCCGACCGGTTCCGCGTCGTCGACGCGTCGCAGCCGATCGACGCGGTGTGGGCGTGCATCGAACGCGATTTCGCGGCGCTGACGGCGGGCGGTGAGACGCGATGAGCGTATGGGATGCGATCATCGGGCAGAAGCCGGTCGTCGAACGGCTGAAGGCGCTCGCCGCCGGCGACCCGAAGCAGATCGCGCAGTCGTGGCTGATCTGCGGACCTCCCGGATCGGGCCGATCGAACCTCGCGCGCGCGTTCGCCGCCGCGCTTGAAAGCCCCGATCATGGCATGGACGACGAGCCGACGAAGGTCACGAAGCAGGTGCTCGCCGGCACGCATCCGGACGTGAGCGTGCTCGCCACCGACAAGGTGACGATCGGCATCGACGAGGTGCGCGAGCTGATCGGCGTGTCCGAGCAGATGCCGAGCACCGCGCCGTGGCGCATCATCATCATCGAGGACGTCGACCGCATGCTCGAACGCACGACGAACGTGCTGCTCAAGGAGATCGAGGAACCGGCCGAGCATTGCATCTGGCTGTTGTGCGCGCCGAGCGCGCAGGACGTGCTGCCGACGATTCGTTCGCGCACGCGCATCGTGAACCTCGCCGTGCCGCCCGCCGACGCGGTCGCCGCCTACCTGGAATCGAACGCCGGCGCGGACCCGCATGTGGCGAAACGCGCGGCGCGGCTCGCGGAAGGGCATATCGGTATCGCGAAACTGTACGCGACCGACGAACGCGTCATGACCGATCGTGACGAACTCGTCGTCGGCGTGCTGGAACTCGCGAAGGCGTCCGACGCGGTGCTGCTCGCCGGCCGTCTCATCGACAACGCGAAGGCGCAGGCCGAAGTGGACGTGGCCGGACAGGCGGCGAAGGCCGAGGCGGATTTTCGCCGCGTCAACGGACTGGGGCCGGACGACCGCATCCCGCCGAAACTGCGCGGCGCGTACAACGCGATCGCGAAGAAGGACGAGATGAAGCGGCGGGCGACGCGTCGCAGCCGCGACGTGCTCGACCGCGCGCTGAACTCGATCGCGTCCGTCTACCGCGACATCGCCGTCCTGCAGAACGATGCGGAGGACGCGGTCGGGATCATCAACCTGGAGAACCGGGCGGCGATCACCGAGCTGGCGGCGCGACTGTCGCGCGAGGCGACGCTGGAACGGCTCGACGAGGTGGCGCACGCCCGCAAACGGCTCATGGGCAACGGCAATCCGACGCTCGTCTTCGAAGCGTTGTTCTGCGCGCTGATCCCGTGACTCCATCCGGTGCCCGCGGGCGCGGGACGCGTCGTCGCGAGGCGACGCGTCAGCGCTTCGTGCTGGAGACGCGGACGATGAGCTGCGGCGGCAGGGCGACGTGGCTCGGGTGCCCGGGGTCCGCCTCGATGAGGCGCAACGACTCGGCGACGATGCGGTCGTAGGGCGGGCGTACCGAGGTCATCGTCGGCAGGGTGGCGGAGGCGATGGGGGAGTCGTTGTAGCCGACCACCTTGATGTCCTCCGGAACGCTCATGCCGAGCGCGTGCAGGGCCATCATCACGCCGAACGCGATCGTGTCGTCCGCGCAGACAATCGCATCCGGGTGGCCGTGTTCGCCGAACAGGCGGATCGTGCAGTCGAAGCCGCGCTGCACCGTCGAATCGCCGAAACGGTTCCACGCGCTGACGGTGTCGAGGCCGGCGGCGCGCAGCTGCGTGTGGAACATGGCGAACAGTTCCGCCGACTCGAACGAGACCTCCTTGCCGGCGAGGTAGGCCACGTATCTCACGCCCTGCTCGGCGAGATGGCGGATGATCGACTCCATCGCCGTGTTCTCGTCGATGGAGACCATGTTCGTGCGGAACGAGCGCTGGTCGCCGCCCACTTGGACGATCGGAATCGTGTCCGCATAGCGGTCGAACACGCGGGACAGGTCGTTGCCGGCGGAGGTGACGGCGATCAGGCCGTCCACCTTGCGCGAGCAGAGCGCCTCGATGCGATCCGCCTGCATGGCCTCGCTCGCGCCGATGCCGAGCAGCAGCTGGCGGCTGTCCGAGTCGACGACCGGTTCGAGCGCGTCGAGCAGACCGGCGCTGAAGCTGTCCGTCGCGGAGGGGATGACCAGGCCGATCGTGTTCGTCACGTCGCTTCGCAGCGCGCTGGCCGCGTAGTTGACGGAGTAGTTGAGTTCGGCGGCCGCCTTGCGCACGCGGTGCGCGATGTCGTCGTCCTTGGCGCGGCGGCCGGAGAGCACGCGTGACACCGTCGCCGTCGAGACCTGCGCCAACGTGGCGACCTCGAGGATGGAACTGGGGGATTTCGCCGCCCGGTTGGCCATGGTGCTGTGCCCTTTCCTGTTATGTGCGCATATGTGCGGAAAAACAAAATCGCCGCCCGCCACAGCATGATACCGCGCGGACGGCGAATTCGCCTTGCAATAGGAGGGGAATCGGCCCGACGCGTATGCGCAATCGCGTCGGATGCGGGTTCCCGTGGCCCGGCCTTGCGGCCGGGCGGAAGCATCGAATCAGGCCTTGGTCAGGGTCTCGACCAGGGAGTCGACCACGGCTTCGGCGTTGTCGCCTTCGACGGTCAGGGTGACGGTGTCGCCCTGCTTGACGCCCAGACCCATGACGGACAGGATGGAGCCGGCCGGGACGGCGGCGCCGTCGCCCTTGGCGATGGTGACCGTGCAGCCGGAGGCGGTGGCGGCCTGAGCGAATTCGGCGGCCGGACGGGCGTGGATGCCGACGGGGTCGTTGATGACGGTGGAACGGGTGGCGGTTGCCATGGAGCACTCCTTTGGTCTTACTGGATTCCTTCACGCGCGTCAGTCACTGATGTGCGCTGGTAAGCACTATAGCACGTTTTTCCGCGACACGCAGAAAACGATTACCGGCGTTGCCACAATGGTTTTTCTGTGTATACTGACACATGTCGGTAAATGGATTACCCGCTTGCGAAGCAAGAGGGTGGTTGCTGCGGGATGAGCCGCAGGCATGCCGGCGGTGAAACGAAAGTCATAAAGGAGTGCTCAACATGGTTATCACCGGAAGCGGAATCGGACGTGGCGTCGCTGTGGGCAAGGTCATCCGCATGGCCCCGCCGCTGGAGGAGCCGGCCGACGTGCGTCGTGACGCGTCGATCAGCGCCGTCGTCGAGAACGAGCGCGTCACCAAGGCCCTGGCCACCGTCAACGCCGAGCTGAACCACCGCGCCGAAGAGGCCAAGAACGGTGATGAGGGCGCCAAGAAGGCCGCCCCGATCCTCGAGGCCATCGCCATGTTCGCCTCCGACCCGGCCCTCGCCACCTCCATCCAGAACCTCGTCAACGGCGGCAAGACCGGCGAGCGCGCCGTGCTCGAAGGCTTCGCCCAGGTCGAGGAGATGTTCAGGATGATCGGCGGCTACCAGGCCGAGCGCGCGGCCGACCTGCACGACGTCGGCCAGCGCGTCATCGCCGAGCTGCGCGGCGTGCCCGCCCCCGGCGTGCCGGAGTCCGATGAGCCGTTCGTGCTCGTCGCCGAGGATCTCTCCCCCGCCGACACCTCCAGCTTGGACCTCACCAAGACCCTCGCCATCGTCACCTCGCAGGGCGGCCCGACCTCGCACACCGCGATTCTGGCCCGCGCCCGCGGCATCGTCGCGGTCGTCTCCGCGGCCGGTGCCGAGGACCTCAAGACCGGCGAGACCATCATCGTGAACGCCGCCAAGGGCGAGGTCGTCACCGAGCCGACCGAGGCCGAGATCCAGGAGGCCGAGCACGCCAAGGCGAAGGCCGCCCGCGCCAAGGAGCTGCGCGGCCAGGCCGGCGGCACCAAGGACGGCCACCACGTGCCGCTGCTCGCCAACCTCGGCAAGCCGGCCGACGGCAAGACCGCCCTGGAGTACGGCGCGGAGGGCGTGGGCCTGTTCCGCTCCGAGTTCCTGTTCATCGGCAACTCCGAGCCGCCGAGCGTCGAGGAGCAGACCAAGGCGTACGCCGAGCTGCTCGCCCAGTTCCCGGGCAAGAAGGTCGTCATCCGCATGCTCGACGCGGGCGCCGACAAGCCGCTGCCGTTCCTCACCCCGGAGGACGAGCCGAACCCGGCCCTCGGCCTGCGTGGCCTGCGCACGCTGCGCGTGCACAAGGAGGTCCTGGAAGGCCAGCTCAAGGCCCTCGCCGCCGCCGACGCCCAGACCGACGCCGACCTGTGGGTCATGGCCCCGATGGTCGCCGACGAGCATGAGGCCGCCTACTTCGTCAAGCTCGGCAAGAGCTTCGGTCTGAAGAAGGTCGGCGTGATGGCCGAGGTGCCGTCCATCGCCGTGATGGCCGACAAGGTCGCCCAGGTGGCGGACTTCGTCTCCATCGGCACCAACGACCTGACCCAGTACACGATGGCCGCCGACCGTACGCTCGGCTCCGTCTCCAACTACCAGACCGCATGGCACCCGGCGGTGCTGCGCATGATCAAGCTCATCGCGGACGCCGGCAACAAGTACGGCATGCCGGTCGGCGTGTGCGGCGAGGCCGCGGCCGATCCGGATCTGGCGGTGATTCTCACCGGCATCGGCGTGAACTCCCTGTCGATGACGCCGGTCGCCCTCGACGACGTGCGCGCCCAGCTGGCCGAGGTCACCTTCGAGGAGGCCAAGGCCAAGGCCGAGGCCGCCCTCAACGGCGACTTCTACAAGCCCGCCTGGGGCGACTGATCGCCCTCGGTTGGTCGATAACCACACCACACTTGGCGCGGCGGGAACGTCCGGATTCCCCTTCGTCCGGATCACCCGCCGCGCCATTCATCCGTGACCCGGTCTTCCCCTTCACCCGGGTCACCTCC
This sequence comes from Bifidobacterium sp. LH_424, assembly GCF_056356895.1. NCBI lineage: Bacteria > Bacillati > Actinomycetota > Actinomycetes > Bifidobacteriales > Bifidobacteriaceae > Bifidobacterium > Bifidobacterium sp. LH_424. The sequence continues at coordinate 18,307 of NZ_JBKEVC010000015.1, read as the reverse complement.
TTCCGGCCCGGCCGGTCCCGTGGGATGAGCACTCCCCGCGGGACCGGCCGGGCCTTTTTCTCGTTCGGCCCGTCGGCGGCGTGGGCGTACTATAGTGCTCGGGTTATGTGGACAAGTCGGTGATGTGTAATAGTCGGCGATCGGCACCGTATGCCGGTCCTCGGCGCATCCGCTTGCCCGGGCGGCCGATGGGCGGCCGCGCGCGTCCGGACGGAAAGGGTGGTTATGGCTTCCAAGCAGCGGGAACTGGCGTTGAAGATCCAGAAGCGCATCGCGGATGGGGAGTTTTCGCAGACGGGCAAACTGCCCACGGAGGACCAGCTGATGGCGGAGTACGGGCTCTCCCGGTATTTCGTGCGCGGCGCCATCGCGGTGCTCGCCGAGGCGGGGGAGGTGTTCCCCGTGCGCGGCAACGGCGTGTTCGTGCGTGAGGGGCGCGACAGCGGCTACATGCCGATCGGCACCTCGTACGGCATCTCGGCCGATTTCGGCGGCAACCGCGTCACATCGGTGGTGTGCGAGGTGGCGCTGGAGAAGACCGACGAGGCGCTGTCGAAGCGCATGCGCTGCGCCGTCGGCTCGCCGGTGTGGCGCGTCGTGCGTCTGCGCCGCGTGGAAGGCAAGCCGCTGTGCTATGAGACCGCTTGGTATCTCAAGGAATACGTGCCCTTCCTCAACGAGGACATCGCGAAGGGGTCCCTGTACTCCTACGTGCATGACGATCTCGGCCTGAACTTCGGCTTCGTCGACAAGGTGATCCATATGGACTGGCTGGGCGGCGAGGCGGCCCACCTGCTCGAGCTCAACGAGGGCGATCCCGCCATCTGCATCGAGGACGACGCGTTCCTGACGAACGGCAAGCTGTTCAACGCCTCGAAGAACCTCTACCACTACAGGAACGCGAAGTTCTACGCGATGGCCTCGATGAAATGACGCGAGGCGCGTGCCCGGAGAAATTCTGGTACGCTTTTTAAAAGCGATTTACGTAAGTTAAGGCCCGGCGTGTCGCCGGGCCTTTTTGTATGCGCTAACAATGGCGGAACGACGGCGTTTTTCGGCTTCGGGTGCGGCATTCGCCCTGATTTGACACCGTGTGCGCTGGGTATATACTTAAGTCATCGTTATTTAAACAACCCAAAAAGATATAGACAACAATGCAAGTTGTGGATGTCTTTCGGCATTGAATGACGGGATAAGGGACATGGGATGGATGCCGTAGTCCATCCAAGGAAAGGAAAAACGATGAAGGAGAAAATGCAAGCCATAGGCGACGCTATGCTCAATGGCTTCATGAAGTTCGCCAGCCTCAAGGCGCTGGTGGCACTGAAGGACGGCTTCGTCCTGACCATGCCGGCCACGCTGATCGGCTCCCTGTTCCTGCTGATCGGCAACCTGCCGTTCGACGGCTACAGCGATTTCATGGCCGGCATCTTCGGCGATGAGTGGAACGCCGGCATCAACCAGGTGAACGCCGCGACGTTCAACATCCTGGCCATCATCGTGGCCGTCGGCATCGGCTACGCCTACGCCCGCAACGAGAAGTGCGACGGCATCTCCTCCGGCCTGCTGTCGCTGGTCGCGTTCTTCATCGTCTCCCCGTCCTCGATGAGCCTGACCAAGGACAACGTTCCCGAGCTGGGCAAGAAGACCGCGGAGCTCTCCGGCATCTTCAACCAGACCTGGACCGGCTCCAACGGCATCATCTCCGCCATCATCATGGGCCTGCTCGTCGGCTGGGTCTACACCCTGTGCATCAAGCACGACCTGAAGATCAAGATGCCCGACGCGGTTCCGGCCGGCGTGACCAACGCCTTCTCCGCCCTCATCCCGGGCCTGTTCGTCGTCACCGGCTCCGCCATCCTGTACCACCTGTGCAAGGTCTTCGGCGGCCTGTCCCTGACCGAGCTCATCTTCAAGATCCTCCAGATTCCGCTGCAGTCCCTGACCGATACCTGGGCCGGCGCCATCATCATCATCGTCCTCATGTCGCTGCTGTTCTGGTGCGGCATCCACGGCGCCAACGTCGTCTCCGGCGTCGTCACCCCGCTGCTGCTCGCCAACACGCTGAGCAACCAGAAGCTCTTCGATGCCGGCACCGCGCCGTACACCAAGGCCAACGGCTTCCACTACCTGACCCCGCAGATGATCGATTGCTTCTGCAAGTACTCCGGCGTCGGCCTGACCGTCGGCCTGCTGATCGCGGCCCTGATCTTCGCCAAGTCCGAGCAGATGCGCACCGTCGCCAAGCTCTCCATCGTCCCGGGCGTCTTCGGCATCAACGAGCCGGTCATCTTCGGCCTGCCGATCGTGTTCAACCCGATCATGCTGATCCCGTTCATCCTGACGCCTATGGTCGCCATGATCATCATGTACGGCTCGGTCTCGCTCGGCCTCATCGCCCCGTTCGGCGCCGTCCAGGTGCCGTGGACCACCCCGCCGATCATCTCCGGCTTCATCCTCGGCGGCTGGAAGTGCGCGCTGCTGCAGGTCATCATCGGCGTGATCTCCGTTCTCATCTACACCCCGTTCGTGAAGATGCAGGACAAGGTCTTCCTCAAGGAAGAGCAGGGCGCGGCCGAAGCCGAGTGATCGGCGGACCGCAGGCCGTCCGGCCGTGAGACCGGCCGGACGGCCTGACACCGACACTTACCACGAACAACAACCTCTCAATCCAGGCCGGCCCGCGCGAACCTCCTCACATCCCGCGGTGAGGCCGGCCCCACTCTCTTCACCTCCAACTTCACATCCAACTTCAACCATTCACCATTCAAAGGAGAAACATCATGAAGATCGTACTGTGCTGCAGCGATGGCATGTCCACCAGCATCCTGGTCAAGAAGATGCAGGCCGCGGCCGCCAAGCGTGGCCTCGAGGACGTCGACGTCTCCGCCATGCCGGTCTCCACCCTCGAAACCAACGCGCAGGACGCCGACGTGATCCTGCTCGGCCCGCAGGTGCGCTACATGCTCAAGGACGTCAAGAAGGAGTTCGAGACCAAGCCGGTCGAGGTCATCGCCCCGCAGGACTACGGCATGGCCCGTGGCGACAAGGTCCTCGACTTCGCCTTCAAGCTCGCCGGCAAGTGATCGCCGCCCATCCGAACCACACACATACAGCGACAAAACAGCGACAAAACGAGAAAGCGTACCAACATGGCAGACGAAGAATTCGATCTGGAGACCACCTGCTTCCAGCTGATCACCGCGGCCGGCACCGCCAAGTCCGACTACATGGAGGCCCTCAGCAAGGCCAAGGAAGGTGACTTCGAAGGCGCCAAGGCGTCCATCGACGAAGGCGACGCAAGCTACCGCGAGGGCCACGCCGTGCATGCGGGCCTCGTGCAGCGCGAGGCCGCCGGCAACCCGGTGAAGATGGGCCTGCTGCTCACCCACGTCGAGGACCAGATGATGGCCGCCGAGGTGTTCCGCGCGATGGTCGTCGAGATTATCGACCTGTACAAGCGCCTCGACGGCAAGACCGCCGAGTGAGCGAAGGACCGAAGATGGGATTCCCCGACAACTTCCTCTGGGGCGGCGCGGTCGCCGCGCACCAGCTCGAAGGCGCCTGGAACGAGGACGGCCGCGGACCGAGCATCTGCGACGTGCTCACCGGCGGTGCCCACGGCGTGGCGCGCAGGATCACCGACGGCGTGGTCCCGGGCGAGAACTATCCGAACCAGCGCGGCATCGATTACTACCACACGTTCCGCGAGGACGACGCGCTCTTCCAGGAGATGGGCTTCAAGTGCTTCCGCACCTCGATCTCCTGGTCGCGCATCTTCCCCAACGGCGACGAGGAGGAGCCGAACGAGGAGGGCCTGAAGTTCTACGAGAGGCTCTTCGAGGACTATCGCGCCAAGGGCATGGAGCCGGTCGTCACGCTCTCGCACTTCGAGATGCCGCTGCATCTGGCGAAGATGGGCGGCTTCGCCAACCGCGAGGTCGTCGACTACTACTTCAAGTTCGCCTCCACAGTGATGGAGCGCTACAAGGATCTGGTCAAGTACTGGCTGACCTTCAACGAGGTCAACAACCAGATGGAGATGCACACCGAGATCTTCCCGTACACGAATTCGGGCATCATTCCGGATCCGAACGACACCCCGCATGAGGTGGAGCAGAAGATCTGGCAGGCCATCCACAACGAGTTCGTCGCCTCGGCGCTCGTCGTGCAGCGCGGCCACCAGATCAACCCGGACTTCCAGATCGGCTGCATGCTCGCCATGGTGCCGATCTACCCGGCCACCTGCAAGCCCGAGGACGTCATGCTCGCGGAAGTGCTCATGCGCGACCGCTACCTGTTCGGCGACGTGTACGTGAACGGCGAATACCCGTGCTACCTGCTCAACCGCTGGGACCGCGAGGGCTTCGACATCGAGATGGAGCCGGGCGACACCGACATCATCGCGGCCGGCACCGTGGACTTCATCTCGATCAGCTACTACATGAGCGCGGCCGTCTCCGCCGAGAAGGTGCCCGAGTTCGACGGCCATGGCCTGCCCGGCCAGGTGAAGAACCCGTACATCAAGGCCACCGATTGGGGCTGGCAGATCGACCCGGTGGGCCTGCGCTACGTGCTGTGCTCGCTGTTCGAACGCTACGGCAAGCCGATCTTCATCGTGGAGAACGGCATCGGCATGTACGAGACGCCCGATTCGGACGGCTACATCGCCGACGACGCGCGCATCGACTACCTGCGCTCGCACATCGAGCAGGTGAGGAAGGCCATCGACTACGACGGCGTTCCCGTTATCGGCTACACCGTGTGGGGATGCATCGACGTCATCTCCTTCGGTACCGGCGAGATGAAGAAGCGCTACGGCATGATCTACGTCGACGCGGACGACAACGGCAACGGCAGCTACCAGCGCAGCCGCAAGAAGTCGTTCTACTGGTACCGCGACGTGATCGCCAGCAACGGCGAGAAGCTGTAGTCCGATCGCCGCGCGTTCTCGCGGTCGCAACATCCGCGGGAAGGCTCCTGAAGGCCCGCCGAGTCATGCGGCGGGCCTTCTTCATGTCGTTCACGCGCGATGTCGTTCACGCGCTTATGCGCGTTATGCGCCTTATGCACTGCATGCATTCATGTACTCATGCACCCGGCCACGGAGGACGGGTGAGGATGGAAGAAAGGAATCTCATGGGGAACTCCAATGAAGGAGGGGCTTCGACCCGATGGCGCGCCGCGGTCGGCGCGCTCGTCGCGTGCGCCACGCTGCTGTGCGGTCTGACGGCCGCCTCCACGGCCCAGGCCGCCGATGCCACCGCCGATGCCGGTCTCGGCAACGACATCAGGATCGAGCTCGCGAAGAAGGACGGCGACGCCTACGTCGGTTCAGGCGAGTACGTCACCGATCCCGGAACGGTGAACTCGCCCGTCACGTTCACCGCCGCGTCCGACGACTCCACGCTGTGGAGCATCGTCGGCTGGGGCGACCAGAACGGCGCCCGCACGGTCACGGTCAAAGGCAAGAAGAGCAACGCCCGCCTCAAGGGCGGCCACGTCCGCAACAACACCGATTGGACCAGCATCGCCGCGGAGAACAACGGCAAGGTCTGCGTGAAGGATGACGGCGGCTACGGCGGCTGGGAATCCATCAAACTCGTGCCCGCCGGCGACGGCACCGTCGCCTTCCAGGACACCGACACCAACGAGCTCTTCAAGTCCGACGGCACGAATCTGGTCGTGACCGACTCCACCGACACCGTGGACGCCGCCGCGGGGCACTTCATCGTCCACACGGACAAGACGCCCGCCGCGCCGACCGGCGTGACCGTGTCCAACGTCACCAACGCCACGGCCGACGTGAGCTTCACCGCTGCCAGGGACTCCTTCGTCACGGACTACGAGATCGACGCCACGCCGACCGACGCCGGCAAGCAGGCCGTCACGCTCAAGACGACCGCCACCCAGGCGACGCTCGGCGACCTCGCCGCCGGCACCTCGTACGACGTCACCGTCAAGAGCCTCAACGGCACGGCCGCGGCCTCCGCCGCGACCGACGCCGTCGCGCTGACGACCGCCAAGGGCGTGCGTCTGGCCGCGCCGACGAACGTGAAGGCCGCGGAAGCCAAGAACGGCAAGGCCATCACGCTCACCTGGGACAAGGTCGAGGGCGCCAAGGGCTACAAGGTGCTGCGCGCCAAGTCCGCCTACGCCGCGGACGAGGACTTCGTGAGCGTCACCGGCGACAAGCCCGTGACCGGCACCACCTACACCGACGAGAAGCTCAACGAGGGCGGCAAATACGCCAACTACTACAAGGTCGTCACCGTGAACGAGGACGGCGACGCCTCCGACCTGCCCGAGACCGCCGCCTCCCTCGACCGTGAGCTCTTCGGCGACCACACGCTCGTGTTCGCCCCCACCGATGACATGGTCAAGGTCGACAAGGTCCTCGCCGACCTGTTCACCAAGCAGAACGACATCGCCGCCGACGCCCAGTTCAGGAGCGACCACTGGCAGGTCTACTTCAAGCCCGGCAGCTACGTCAAGGACGGCAACGTGATCTCCAACATCAACGTGGGCTTCTACACCTCGTTGAATGGCCTCGGCAAGATTCCGACCGACACGATGCTCAACAACATCTCCACGTCCTCCTACCTCGCCGCGAACGCCGGCGCCTCGGCCCAGCAGGGCAACGCCACCTGCAACTTCTGGCGTTCCATCGAGAACCTCGGCGTGAAGAACACCCACACCGAGAACGGCAAGTCCGGCAACGCCACGTTCGCGCCGGGCGATTCGCGACCCGCCGAGCTGAACCAGTCCTGGCGCCCCGACTACATGAACTGGGGCGTCGCCCAGGCCGCGCCGATGCGCCGCGTGTGGACCGACCGCGCCGTCGCCTACGACTGGAACTACGGCTGGGCGTCCGGCGGCTACACCGCCGACTCCAAGCTCGAGGGCGATGACGGCGGCAACACCGCCGGCACCGCATCCGGCCAGCAGTTCTACACCCGCAACTCCGAGCTCAAGGGCGCGGCGTACGGCACCACGCTCAACAACTTCCTGCAGGGCGTGACCGCGAGCAATGTGCCCGGCTCCGACGGCAAGACCGGCACCGAACTCGTCGGCACCAAGGGCACCAGCAACTGGGGCATCGCCGGCGACGGGAACAACCAGCAGGTCACGACCGCCATCGACTCCACCGAGAAAATCGCCGAGAAGCCGTTCCTCTACCTTGACGACAACGGCGAATACCAGGTGTTCGTGCCCGGCTACCGCGAGAACGCCAAGGGCGTCAGCTGGGGCAAGGGCAAGGCGAACGACGGCATGGGCAAGGGCACGAGCATCCCGCTCTCCGAGTTCTACATCGCCAAGCCGACCGACACCGCCGCCGAGATCAACAAGCAGATCGCTGTCGGCAAGAACATCTACCTCACGCCCGGCATCTACCATGCCGAGACCCCGATCGACATCGACCGCAGCGGCGTCGTCGTCCTCGGCACCGGCATGGCGACCATCATCTCGGACAACGAGGATACGGCCATCCGCGTCTCCGACAAGGCCCAGAAGGGCGTCCGCCTCGCCGGGCTCATCCTCGACGCCGGCAAGCACTCCAAGTACCTGCTGCAGGTGGGCACCACGAAGACCGCCGGCGACGCCAAGAACCCGATCGAGTTGCAGGACATCTTCTTCCGCATCGGCGGCACCACCGACGGCACGACCTCGGCCGACACCGGCATCGAGATCAACACCGGCAACACGATCGCCGACCACTTCTGGATCTGGCGCGCCGACCACGGCGCCGGCGTCGGCTGGGGCAAGCAGTGGAACTACTCCAAGAACGGCCTCGTCGTGAACGGCGACGACGTGACGGCGTACGCCCTGTTCAACGAGCACCACGAGGAGTACGATACGCTCTGGAACGGCGAGAACGGCAAGACGTTCTTCTACCAGAACGAGAAGTGCTACGACCCGGTCGATCAGGCCGGCTGGATGAGCCACAACGGCACCGTGAAGGGCTACGCCGCCTACAAGGTCGCCAACACCGTGAAGAAGCACTACGCCGTGGGCCTCGGCATCTACAACGTGTTCATCTACACCGGTCCCGAGAAGGCGAAGGACGCCGGCACCCAGGATGACGGCGATCCCACCGATCCCGACCAGCACACCGGCGCCGGCACCACGGCCATGGAGATGGACAACGCCGTCGAAGTGCCGAACTCCAAGGGCGTGATCATCGAGAACGTCGCCACCCAGTCGTTCGCCGATCTGAAGAACGCGGACGACAACGCCAAGGCCGTCCGCACGTTCAACACCATCATCAACGGTGTGGGCGCGCCGGTGGGCAGCGGTCCGAACATCACGAGCTGGTCGCGCAAGTTCCTCCTGCGTTACCAGGGCAACGGCACCCCGGATCCCGACAGCACGACCGGTGCCACCTACGGCACCGCCGTCTACGGCAACGATCCCGGCCTGACGAACACCGACGCGGACGGCAACGACAACACCGCCAAGTTCGGCAAGTTCATCGGCGTCACCACCGATGAGAAGGTGCGTCAGCTGGGCGACGACGTCGACCTGTCGAAGCTGCCGGACCTCAACGGGAAGATTGCTGACGCCGAGGCGACGACCAAGGCCGACAGCTACGAGACGACCTACACCGAAGCCAGCCGCAAGGCGTTCGAGAAGGCCATCGCGGACGCCAAGACGCTCGCCGCGAACCTCGCGGACGCCGCCTACCTCAAGTACGACGCCAGGACCTCCGACGCCCAGTCCATCGAGAACGCCATCACGGCGCTCTCCGGCACGCTGAAGAAGGCGACGACGGAACCGTCCGAACCGGGCAACCCGTCCGAACCGGACCAGCCGGCGGGACCGTCGGAGAAGCCGTCCGACGGCTCCGCGGAGAAGCCGGCCGCCAAGGCCGACGGCGCGGCGAAGTCCGCCGGGACGACGGCGAACACCGGCACCTCGATCGTCGTGCCGATCGCGCTCATGCTGCTGTGCCTGATCGCCGGCGGCGCCGCCTTCATGGTCGATCGCGCGAGGCGGTGAACGGCGGCGCGTCACGTCGTCACCGTCACGCGCGACGTGACGTGACGTGACCGACGTGACGTGACCGACATCACGTGACATTGTTTGTGATATCACGTCATGGTGGGGAGGACCGTCCGACGGCGGTCCTCCCCACCGTATCCGGCGTTCCCGCGCCCGCCCGTCCGCACGTTCGCGGCGGACGGGCGCGTCGTCGTTCCGTCGTTCCGTCGTTCCGCCATCCGCGCGCATCTCCCGTCGCGTTCGCCGCGTTTCCGCGCGATACACTGGGAGACATGAAGATCTCAGCTGATTTCACCGTGGTTCCGGACGATTTCGCCAAGGCGGCGGCTCCCGAATACCGCATGGGCGGCGTGCCCGTCATCTCCTTCCCCTTCTACATCGACGAGGTCTCGCCGGACGCCCAGTATCTGCACTGGACGTTCACCGACCCCGACTCGATTCCCGTGTGCGGATTCGAATGGATCCACTGGACCGTCGCGAACCTGCCCATCGACGCGCTGATGTTCGATTTCAACGATGCGCACGCGCTCGCCATCCCGCCGGACTTCTCCCGCCAGATGGCCTCGATGATCCCCGAGGCCGTGCAGGGCCGCAACTCGTCCGCCTCCAAGTTTGTGGGCCGCGAGAACGACCCGGCCGTCACCATGCGGTACAACGGCCCGCAGCCGCCGGACAAGAACCACGACTACTACCTGCACGTCTACGCCACCAAAAACCCGCTGCCCGGACTTAATCAGGGCTTCTGGATGAACGAGCTGCTCCACAAGCTGCGCGAGGCCGGCGAGACCCCCGACCAGGCCGGCATCTTCCTCACCGGCAAGGCCTGATCGCGCGCCCGGGCCGCCTCGGACACGCGCCCCACGGCGCATGGCGCTTTCCTCGGCCCCCTCTGACGAGGGGGCTCCCGGCGAAGCCGGGTGGGGGAGAGACCACGGACGCCGGTCCGCAACGGCATGAATCGCGCGTTGCGCGATGCCGTTTCCCGCGGCCCGCGGGCCGCTCCCGTCTCTCCCTCCGTCATGCTTCGCATGACACCTCCCTCGTCAGAGGGAGGCGACACCGCACCTACGGAACGTCTACGGAAAAACGCACTACAGAAAGGACAACACATACCTATGGCCTGCACCACGATTCTGGTCGGCAAGGACGCGAGCTACGATGGCTCGACCATCATCGCCCGCAACGAGGATTCCGCGAACGGCGAGTTCAATCCGAAGCAGTTCCTCGTCATCAAGCCCGAGGACCAGCCGCGCCGCTACAAGTCCGTCATCTCGCACGTCGAGATCGACCTGCCGGACGATCCGCTGCAGTACACGTCCGTGCCGAACGCGGACCGCAAGGAAGGCATCTGGGGCGAGGCGGGCGTCAACGAGGCGAACGTCGCGATGAGCGCCACCGAAACGCTTACCACGAACGAGCGCGTGCTCGGCGCCGACCCGTTCGTCGAGCGCGTCCCGGCGCACGGCACGCCCGGCGACGCCGACTACGAGCCGGAGATCCCCGGCGGCATCGGCGAGGAGGACTTCCTCACCATCGTCCTGCCGTACGTGAAGACCGCGCGCGAGGGCGTCGCCCGCCTCGGCGCGCTGCTCGAGGAGTACGGCACGTACGAGATGAACGGCACCGCGTTCTCCGACGCGAACGAGATCTGGTGGATGGAGACCGTCGGCGGCCATCATTGGATCGCCAAGCGCGTGCCGGACGAGGCGTACGTGACGATGCCGAACCAGCTCGGCATCGACGAGTTCGACCTCGACGACGCTCTCGGTGACCAGGAGGACCACATGTGTTCCGCCGACCTCGCCGAGTTCATCGAGGAGAACCATCTCGACCTCGCCGTCGAGAACACGACGCCGTTCAACCCGCGCGACGCGTTCGGCTCCCACTCCGACTCCGACCACGTGTACAACACGCCGCGCGCCTGGTGGATGCAGCGCTTCCTCAACCCGTACGACGAGGTGTGGGACGGCGCGGACGCTGACCACGGCCCGGAGAACAACGACATCCCGTGGGCCCGCCAGCCCGAGCGTAAGATCACGATCGAGGACGTCAAGTACGTGCTGTCCGGTCACTACCAGGGCACCCCGTACGATCCGTACGGCAAGCGCGGCGACGAGCACACGCGCCACATGTACCGTCCGATCGGCATCAACCGCCAGAGCCAGCTCGCCGTGCTGCAGATCCGCCCGTACCGTCCGCAGGCGAACCGCGCGATCCAGTGGATGGCGTACGGCTCCAACCCGTTCAACACGCTCGTCCCGTTCTACCCGAACGTGGACGCGACCCCCTCCTACCTCGCCGACACGACGACGCGCGTCACCACCGAGAACTTCTACTGGGCGAACCGCGTGATCGCCGCCCTGTGCGACGGCGCGTTCGCCGACACCGCGAACGCCGTCGAACGCTACCAGCAGAAGACGCTCGCCGCCGGGCATCGTCTCGTCGCCGCCACCGACGAACAGGTCGCGCGGCTGGGTCTCACGGACGCGGAGGCCGCCGCGGAATCCGCCGCCGAAGAGGAGTTCGAGGCGGACAACGTGGACGGCGACGTGCAGCCGCTCGAGCCGGACGCAATCATCGACGCCGTGCGCAACGGCGAGGTGCGCGGGATTCTGGCCGCCGCCAACCAGACCATGGCCGACCAGTTGCGCGTCGAGACCGACAAGCTGCTCGACTCCGTGCTGTACACGCGCTCCATGGCCATGAAGAACGGCTTCCACATGTCCGACTTCTAGGTTCGTCCGGATACGCCCGGCGCAGCCGCCTGCGTGATCAGGTGCTGCGCGTGAGATGCCCGATACGCCGGACAGCGGCCGGAAGAGGCGACGCTCCTCTTCCGGCCGCTGGTGTATGGGGGTGGGGGAGACTCCTGGGGTTCGTCCGGATTCCGGATGCCGTGCGCGAGCGGTTCGGCGGATTGGTATCGTGACGCGCATGAGATGTTGCATGATGATCATGTCATGCGTGATGGCGAGGATCCAGTTCCGCCCGCGCGTGACCGGCGGGCGCGCGTAACGCGGCTCGTCGTCTCCCGTTTCACCGCTGTTGCGGCCCTATGGCCTTTTCCCTATGGCCCTTCGTATGCCTTTCCCACGCCGACGCGTGGCCGTCGGCATGCCATCGATTCAGCGGTTTTCGGCGACCATGTTCGAGCTGTATCCGTGCGCCGTCCGTCGTCATCATCGGACCTCCCGTTCATCGGCATGCGGGAGACGGATACCCAAGGATCGTCATGTCAACCAATACCTCGGACAATACTTCACTTCATACGTCATCCAATACGCCATCATCGGGCTCCCTCAGCCCAACTGACCGCCAGCCGGCGGCCCCATCGCGCGGCACGACCTGGAAACGGCGGGTTACATTGCTGCTGACCGGGCAGACGCTTTCATTGCTGGGGTCGTCGGTCGTGCAATACGCTATCTTCTGGCATCTGGTCATGCGGTCGGATTCCGGTTCGGTCATGGCTGCGGCGATGATCGCCACGTGCCTGCCGCAGGCCGTGGTGTCCATGTTCGGCGGCGTCTGGGCCGACCGGTGGAACCGTAAACTGCTCATCATCCTGCCCGATGCCGTGATCGCGGGTCTCACCGTCCTGCTGGCCGCGGCGTTCGCGACCGGCTGGGCGGATCTTCTGCTGATCATGCTGGTGCTCGCCCTACGGTCGGCGGGAGGTGGCGTGCAGACTCCGGCCGTGCAGTCGTTCATTCCGCAGATCACACCGGAATCCAAGCTGATGCGGGTCAACTCCGTCAACGGGACCCTGCAGTCCGCCAATCAGATTGCCGCGCCCGCGCTGGCCGCCGTATTGGTCAATGTCCTGCCGTTGTGGGCAATCCTGTTCGTCGACGTGACCACGGCTGTCATCGGCATCGGATTCACGGCGTGCATACGCGTCCCCGAATCGGCCGACGTGCAGGAGACCGGCGGCGAGACGGCTGGAGAAACCGTTGCGACCCCCGGCACCACTGCGCGCGTCATCCGAGACCTGCGGGAGGGCTTCGCGTACGCGTGGCGGTCCCGGCGCATCAGAAGCGTCATCCTCGGCAACGCGCTGGTCTGCTTCATCAACGTGGCGCCGATGAACCTCACGTTGCTACTGATCAACCGCGAATACCGGCACGATGACCTGAACCTCGGGTTCGCCGTGCTCTCCAGCACGTCGGACAAACTGGCCGCCAACGAGCTGGCGTGGAGCATCGGCATGATTCTCGGCGGGCTGCTGATGTCGTCCATCGGCGCCAAACGCATCCATGACTGCCTGCGCGCGGTGGCCGTGGGATTCGTGCTGATTGGCATCACCACGGCCGGATTGGGCCTTGCGCCGACGCTGCTCGTGTTCCTGATCATCGACTTCCTGACCGGACTGGCCACGCCGTTGGCCGCATCGCCGGCGTTCACGATGCTCCAACAGGAATCGTCGGAGGACATGCAGGGCCGCGTGTTCGGACTGTTGAACGCGTTCTCCACCTTCGGTACCCCGCTGGGCATGATGGTCTTCGGGCCGCTGTCCGACATGATCGACGTGCGGCTCATCTTCATCATCGGCGGCGTGCTCACCATCCCGCTCGGATGCTGGCTTGGCCATGTGGGCGGCGTCACGAGACATACGGTCTCGGGTAAGGTAGGCGCTTCGCCCGCGGAATCGAGTCTCGGGAATCACGGGTTGTAGGCTATGAAACAATACGTGCCAATGGGTGTGGCATCATTGTGCGCGTTGATTCCGGCATCTTCGGATGCGAGTAGGAGACATAGGAGAACAATGACCACCATCGAAGACTTCACCAGCCAGTATGGTCTGGTCGAGAAGATCGACGCGTTCGGCTACCTCGACTACCTGAAGAAGAACCCCGACGCCCCGCGCAAGCACGGCAAGGTCGTGCTCGTCACGGCGGACACCCCGCTCAAGGCGTCGCGCGGCGAAGGCAAGACCACGACGACCATCGCCCTGATCGACGCGCTCAACGAGCGCGGCATCGACGCGGCCGCCGTGCTGCGCCAGCCGAGCATGGGCATCACCGCCGCCGGTTCCAAGGGCGGCGCGTCCGGCGGCGGCAAGGCCTCCCTGACCCACCCGGAGCTCATCGACTGGGGTCTGTGCGGCGAGATGGGCGCCATCGAGGCGGCCCAGAACCTGCTCGTCTCCTTCGCCGAGAAGGCCGTCGACGAGGGCAAGCTCGACGCGATCCTCGTGCCGCGCGTCTCCGAAGTGCCGTCCCGCTCCCTGCGTTCCATCGCCGTCGACTACGGCAAGGGCGACGTCAAGGAGAAGGTCGTGCTCACCCCGACCTGCGAGCTCATGCAGATCGTCGTGCTGTCCCGTTCGATGGACGAGATCGGCCAGCGCGTCGCGAAGATGATCGCCGGCACGAAGGATGGCAAGGCCGTCACGTTCGGCGAGTTCGTCGACCTGTGGCGCATCACCGGCATCCTCGCCGACGCGGTCAAGCCCGCGAAGACGGAGACCGTCAACGGCTCCCCGGTCTACGTGCACGGCGGCCCGTTCGCCAACGTGTCCATCGGCATCCCGACGCTCGTCTCCGTCGAGATGGCGTGCGCGCTGCACGACGTCGTCATCGTCGAAGCCGGCTACGGCACCGACGCCGGCGCGCAGAAGTGGCTCGACATCGCCTGCCGCGAGTTCGACGCGCAGTGGCCGTCCGCCGCGATCGTCGTGACCCGCGCGTCCACGTGGCGCGACGATCCGGAGCTCTCCTGGCGCTACCCGTTCCACGTGAACCGTCTCGAAGGCCTCGACATCCCGACGTTCCCGCTCATCAACCTGTGGGACGGCGAGGACGACCAGATCCCGGCCCTCAAGGAGACCGCCGCCAAGCTCGAGTTCCGCGATCCGATCATCGGCAACCTGTACCGCGACGGCGGCGAGGCGCTCGCCCCGCAGCTCGACGCGTTCGTCGACGTGCTCACCAACGGCTCGATGCCGGCCCGTCCGCACAGCCACAAGGGCATGTCCGTCATCGAGAACGTGAAGTGGGTCGCCGAGCACGCGTACGGCGTTCCGGCTGACCGCGTCAAGTTCAAGGACGGCTTCCTCGCCTCCCGCGACGAGGCCGTGAAGCTGTGCGAGTCCGCCGGCTTCTCCCTCGCCGATCTCGCGCTGGTCGCGGTCAAGTCCCCGGCGACGATGACCGACAACGACCGCGCCCCGGAGGACGAGCGCACCGTGACCCTGAAGAAGGTCGAAGTGCACGCCGGCGCCGGCCTGGTCCACGTGAACCTCACCACGTCGCTCACCACCCCGATGCCGAAGATCGTCTGACGAACAGTCCGGTGGACTGTTCGTAGCAGCGAGCAGCGATAGCGTCGCGAGCGTCGCAGGACAATAACGAAACCCCGCCACAATGGCGGGGTTTTCCGTCTTCTGTCGCTAGCGGCTCAGAAGTTGCCGCCGTTCCAGCCCCAGTCGGAGGTGGCGGTGTAGCGGATGTACGTGCGGTCCTCGGGGATGCCGAGCTCGCCGTTCAGCGCGGCCATGATGCTCTTGGTGAGCTTCTCCCACGCGGAGCCGGGGATGGCGCCGCGGCCGAACACGTTGACCTCCACGTAGGCGGCCGGCTGGTCGTCGGAGCCGCCGAAGTAGATCGGCATATCATCCTCGAACGGGCACATGAGCCAGCCTTCGGACTTGCCCGGCACGGCGGTGATCGCCTTGCCGTACGCGGCCTTCAGCGCCTCGCGCTGCTCCTTCGTGGTCTTCACGGACACATGGGTATGGATGACGGGCATGATTCCTCCTTGACGGAATATGGTACGATGTACGGCCCCAGTCTAGTTCCCGGATACGCCGCTGAACCAGCCCGCCTTGGACGGGGTGAACTTCAGATTGATCTGCTTGAGCACGGTGTACTCCTTCAACCCGTCGAGACCGCCGTCCACGGTCGTGCCGCTCTGCCCGTGGGGGCTGACCGACATGCCTTGGGTGTCGTCCATATACGTGTTGACCCACATGATGCCCGTGTCCACGCCGGTGCACACGCGCAGCGCCCGGCCCATGTCCGAGGTGAACACGCCGCCGGCGAGACCGTAGCGGGTGTCGTTGGCGAGTCGGATGGCTTCGGCCTCATCCGTGAAGGTCTGCACGGTGAGCACCGGGCCGAAGATCTCCTCCTGCACGATGCGCATGTCCGGAGTGCAGTCCACGAACACGGTCGGTTCGACGAAATATCCCTGCGCGAACTCGCCCTCGGTGATCCGGTGGCCGCCGATGAGTACCTTGGCGCCTTCCTCCCGGCCGATGCGGATGTAGTCCAGCACCCGTTCCATGTGCCGCTTGGAGACCATCGGACCGAACTCGGTGTCCGGATCCATCGGCATGCCGATGCGGATTGCGGGAACGTGTTCCTCAAGCAGGTCCATCACCCGTCGGTAGGCGGTGTCCTGGACCAGCAGTCTCGAACCCGCGACGCACACCTGCCCCTGGCTGAGGAAGACGCCGAACATGAGCCGGTCGACGGCGACGTCCAGATCCGCGTCGTCGAAGATGATGAACGGTGATTTGCCTCCCAGCTCCATCGCATAGCGTTTGACGCTGGTCGCGGACTTCGCGATGATGTCCCTGCCGGTCTCGGTGCCGCCGGTGAAGGTGATCTTGGCCACGTGCTCGTTACGGGCGATGGCGGTGCCGACCTCGGAGCCGGAGCCGAGCACCAGGTTGACGCTGCCTGCGGGGAATCCGGCATCGGCCATGGCCTGGACCATCATCGCCGTGGCGACGGGGGAGAGCGACGACGGTTTGACCACCACCGTATTGCCGGCCGCCAGCGCGGGGGCCATCCCGGCGGCCGTGGTGCCCATCGAATAGTTCCATGGCGCCAGCACTGCGCACACGCCCAGCGGCTCGCGGACGGTCACGGTCATCATGTCGCCGTTCGCGGTGGAGGACCTGCCCTGCAGTTCGTGGACGAGTCCGGCGTAATAGCGGAACGCGCCGCTGGCCGCATACACGTCGTCGTATCTGGTCTCCCGGTATACGCGTCCCACGCTGTTGGTCTCGGCCGTGGCCAGTTCGTCCGCACGCTCCTCGATCAGGTCGGCGGCCTTGAGCATCAGTTCCGCGCGTTCGTCCGTGGCGAGTTCCCGCCATGACGAGCCGGGCCTGAACGCCCGTTCGGCGGCGGCGACGGCCCTGTCCGCATCCTCGGCGGTACCGAGCGTCATCGTCGCCGCCGGGCGGCCGTCGGCGGGGTTGATGATCTGCGCCGTCCTTCCGGACGGGGAATCGATCCACCGTCCATCGATATACATCCTGATGTGGTCCATGCCGTCCTCCGCCTTTCGCTGTTCGCTTTCGCATGACACCCCATGCGTCATAGCCGGTGTCATAGCCATGATAGGCGCGTTGGCGGGCGGTTCCCGAATGGGGAGATTGTTGGCTGACTGGCGGGGGAGCGGCCTTCCGGTCAGATGGATGGTGTTGAATGGCCCCTTGTGAGAAAACTGATCGCACAGCTTATGAAATTCGGCATCGTCGGCGTGATCGCCTTCATCATCGACTGGGGCATCCTCAACATCCTGGTCGGCGTGTTCCACATGCACAACGTGATCGCTGCCACCATCTCGTTCATCATCTCGCTGATCTTCAACTATCTGGCGAGCATGAAGTTCGTGTTCAAGCATCGTGACGACATGGCCCGCTGGATGGAGATCGTCATCTTCGTCGTGGGCGCGGTGATCGGCCTGTTCATGAACGACGCGATCATCTGGATCTCCACCTACGGCATGAACCACGACGCCTACGTCACGCAGCACGCGGAATACCTGCTGCGCACGAACGTCGGCAAGCTGATCGCCACCGCCGTCGTGATGGTGTGGAACTTCCTCATCCGCAAGTGGCTGCTCGACGACACGCACACGAACGCGATGAACCGCCTCAAGTCCGCCGAGAACCGCCTCACCGCCGAACAGCTCGAAGCGAAGTGGCAGAACAGCTTCTCCCACAAGCTCGGCGTCTGGTCTTTGGAGCACACCCCGAAGGGCTGGCCGAAGTAAAGGGCGACGTGCATACGAGGAGGCCTGCGTGATGGACATCCATCACGCAGGCCTTTGTTTTAGGACTCTTGGCCCTCTCTGGTGTGGGGCCGTAGGCAGTCCGTCCATCCTTGGCCCCCTCTGACTGAACCGCACCCTGATTGTTGGACTGAAGTAATTCGGATTCGATGATTGGAGGTGCGGTTTCTCATGTCCGGGAATCGCAGGCGTCGTTATGACGATGGTTTCATGCGGCTCGTCGTTGGTGTCTTCCATGAGGGCCATGGCTATAAGGCCGCGGCGCGCCGGCTTGGCG
>NZ_JBKEVC010000014.1:0-68405 GCF_056356895.1 Bifidobacterium sp. LH_424 | reverse complement strand
CTCGATACCCGTCGTCGCACTCACTTCATCTGCTCCTTCATGCTGTTCAACTGCACCGCATACGCGATCGCCATCGTGATCACCGCCATCACGATCGCCAACGCGGCCGCGTAATTCGACTGGTTACCCGAGAACGACAGGTTGTACGCGTACATGTTCGGCGTGTAGTACGTCGTGATCGCGTTGCCCGGCACCATGTTCTGCAAGATCGAAGGCTCGTTGAACAACTGGAACGAACCGATGATCGAGAAGATCACCGTGATCGCCAACGAACCACGCAACTCCGGCAGCTTGATCGACTTCACGATCTGCCACTCCGACGCGCCATCAATGGAAGCCGCCTCATACAGGGAATGCGGGATCGTGGACAGCGAGCTGTAGAAGATCAGCATGTTATAGCCCGTGAACTCCCACGTGTTGATGTTCCCGATCGACGCCAACAGGACGTTCGGCGCGAACATGTCGATATGCGTACCCAACACGTCGTTCAGCGAACCCACCAGACCATACTTCGCGCCATACACGAAACCCCAAATCAGGGTGGACACCACCGCCGGCACCGCATACGGCAGGAACGTCGAGATACGGAAGAACTTCGTCCCATGCAACTTCATGCTGTCGATCGCCAACGCCATCGCAGCCGCCAGGAACAACATGATCGGCACCTGCACCACCGTGAACAACGCCACACGACCCACAGACGACCAGAACTGCTGATCACCCAACAGACGCGCGTAGTTCTGCAACCCCACGAACTGCGTCCCACCGATCATCTGCTTCTTAAAGAAACTGATATACACCGCATACACGATCGGAATGATGAACACGAACACGAACACCACCGCAAACGGACCCATGAACTTCCAACCACGCCAATCCGCCTTATGCCGGTTCTCCCGGGCAACGGCGGAATGACGCGCAGCCGTGGCGGCGGTCACATCACTAGAGGCCATGCCAACCCTCTCCTTCGAAGGATCATCCGAGTGACCGGTCCCATCGGAGGAACCGAACACCCTGTAAAATGTTTACGCAATCATGTTATCACCACATCCGACTTCCGCCAATCGCCGGCGCGCCTTAGCTCACAGCCGCTATGTTATATTGATAACGAAAACATAAAACTGTCATGGAGAAGAAGCGCAATGGAACGCACATCAACGGTGTCGATGCAGGATGTCGCCAAGGAAGCCGGCGTCTCACCGCAGACCGTATCCCGCGTGGCCAACGGCAGCGACGCCGTGAAGCCCGAGACGCGCCGACGCGTCGAAGCCGCGATGACCAAGCTCGGCTACCGCCCGAACTACGCGGCCCGCGCCCTGAAGCACGGGCGTTTCCAGGATATCGGCGTCGTCATGTTCAACATCGCGAGCTTCGGCAACTCCCGCATCCTCAAGGGCATCGCGATGGCCGCGGACGCCAGCGGCTACGCGGTCACCATCCACATGCTGGGCAAGGACAAGGAACGCACGCTCACCGCGGCGGTGGAGCGCATGAAGCAGCTGCCGGTGGACGGCGTGATCATCGTCATGGAGGAGAACCTGCCCGACTTCAACTCGTTCACGCCGCCGCGAGACCTGCCGGTCGTGCTCATCAGCGAGGACCCCTCGGACACCTGCGCCACGATCGACGCCGACCAGCATGGCTGCTCGACCGCCATCGTCGACTACCTGCTGAGCAAGGGACACAAGACCGTCTACCACATCGCCGGCCCCTCCGCCTCCCGTGCGGCGCAGAGCCGTGCGCAGGGGTGGCGCGACGCGCTCGAGCAGATGGGCCTGCGCATCCCGCCCACCTATGTGGGCGACTGGGATGCGGACAGCGGCTATCAGGCCGGACTCGCCCTCTCCCACGACCCCGAGTGCACGGCCATCTACGCGGCGAACGACCAGATGGCGTACGGCGCGATCCTCGGCCTGCGCGCGGGCGGCCGCCGCGTCCCGGAGGACGTGAGCGTCGTCGGCGTCGACGATTCGCTGGACGGCATGGTGCCGCGCCTCGACCTGACCACGATGCGCATGAAGTTCGACGAGATCGGCCTGGAGGCGTTCTCGATGCTCAAGCGCCAGTGCGAGGGCGGTCGCGTCCCCGCCGGCGTGAAGACCGTCATCCCCACCGAACTCGTCGAACGCGGCTCCGTCCGCGACCTCACCGAATAGCCCCTCCCTCAGGCTCCCCTGTCAAGGCACCCCTCTCCTCCCTCAGGCTCCCCTTGACAGGGGAGCTGTCATGCGCAGCATGACTGAGGGGTAGACCCCACAGCCCCCACCCCCGCATGAGCACGACAAGGGGCCTGCACCGTCCATCCGAACCGGCGCAGGCCCCTCACAGTATCAAGACGTCACGCGAAGCGCGTCATCCCCTCACTCCCCGCTCTGCAGCTTGAAGTTGTTCACCATCTCGTACCACTCGGCGATGCCGCTGTGGTCGTCGGAACCGTGGCCGTGCACCTTGAGCGACTGGAGGATCTCCATGGCCAGCGAGGTGAACGGTGCGGACACGTTGACGCCGTGCGAGGTGTCGAGCGCGTTCTGCAGGTCCTTGATGTGCAGGTCGATGCGGAAGCCCGGGGTGAAGTCGCCGTCGAAGATCTTCTGCGACTTCTGGTCCATGACCACGCTGCCGGCGAGGCCGGAGCGGATCGCCTTGTACACGTTCTCCGGGGAGACGCCGGCCTTCTTGGCCAGCGAATACGCCTCGGAGACGGCGGCGATGTTCACGGCGACGATCATCTGGTTGGCGAGCTTGGTGATGTTGCCGGCGCCCACGCCGCCGACGAGCGTGACGGTGGAGGCCATGGTCTTGAGCAGCGGCTCGTACTTGTCGAACACGTCCTGCGCGCCGCCGACCATCACGGCGATGGTGCCGTCGATGGCCTTCGGCTCGCCGCCGGAGACCGGGGCGTCGAGGAAGTCCACGCCGAGCTTCTCCAGACGGGCGGCGAAGTCGCGGCTGGCGAGCGGGGCGATCGAGCTCATGTCGATCACGGCCTTGCCTTCCGTGAGGCCTTCGGCGATGCCGTTCTCGGAGAACAGCGCGTTCTCGACGTGCGGGGAGTTCGGCAGCATGGTGATGACCACGTCGGAGGCTTCGGCGACCTCCTTGCCGTTGGCCGCGGCCTTGCCGCCGGCGGCGACGATCGCCTCGACCGGGGCCTTGTTGAAGTCGAAGGCGGTCACCTCATAGCCTGCCTTGATGACGTTGAGCGCCATCGGCTTGCCCATGATGCCAAGTCCAACGAATCCGACCTTCATGATGTGTTCCTTTCGTTCTGGCCGCGATGCGCGGCCGTATCCGGTATGAAAAACTTCCTATGGAAAATGTTATGCCCGTCCCGCGCCGAGCAGGAAGGCGCGCATCGCGCTTTCGCCGGCGATCGGGATGGAGATGCTGGTGCGTGCGATGCACTCGCCGAGCGTGGCGGGCGCGGTCACGGCGGGCACGACCAAGTCGACGCCCATCTCATAGACGCGCCCCAGGTCGTCGGCACGCGAGCCGACCACGGCGACGACGGGTTTGCCGTGCCGTTTGGCGAGCCGCGCGACGCCGATCGGCGCCTTGCCGTTCGCGGACTGGGAGTCCATGCGCCCCTCGCCGGTGATGACGAGGTCGACGCCGTCGAGCACGTCGTCGAGGCCGATGATGTCGAGCACCGCGTCGATGCCGCTGACGATGCGCGCCGAGCAGAAGGCGACGAGCGCCGCGCCGAGCCCACCGGCCGCGCCCGCGCCGGGCACGTGCTCCGGGTCGCGCCCGGTCGCGTCGGCGAGCAGCCGCGCGTAGTCGTGCATCCATCCGTCGAGTTCCGGCATGCGCGCCTCGTCGATGCCCTTCTGCCGCCCGTAGACGCGCACGGCGCCGTCGGGTCCGGTAAGCGGGTTCGTCACGTCGGTGAGCGCGACGATCTCGACGTGCGCGAGACGCGGGTCCATGCCGGTCACGTCGATGGTCTTCAGTCGGCGCAGTCCGGCGAGTCCGCACGGCACCGGCGCGCCGTCGGCGTCGAGCAGGCGCGCGCCGAGCGCACGCGCCATGCCGGCGCCGCCGTCGCTGGTGGCGGAACCGCCGAGGCCGATGACGAGACGTCGCGCACCGGCGTCGAGCGCGTCGAGCATGAGCTGTCCGACGCCTTCCGTGCATGCGCCGAGCGCGTTCGGCATGTTCTGTTCGATCAGGGTGATGCCGCTCGATTCGGCCATTTCGATGATGGCGGAGCGACCGGAGTCGAACAGCCCGTAGCGGGCGGTGACCGGGTCGCCGAGCGGCCCGGAGACGCGCACCTCGCGGATCTCGCCGCCGCGGCCGGCGATCACGGCGTCCACCGTGCCTTCGCCGCCGTCGGCGATCGGGTATTTCACGACATCGCAGTCCGGCATGACGCGGCGCACGCCCTCCTCGAGCAGCGTCTCGACCTCAAGGCTCGACGCCGAACCCTTGAACGAGTCGGATGCCAGCAGCACGCGTGTCGTCGTCATGGTCGTCTCCTTTCCTTGGGTTTTCCGGGTTCGGTGTTCGTTCTCGTTGATGTCGGGCCGGACGATCAGTCCAGGTAGCCCGCGTCACGCATCGCGCGCTTCATGCCTTCGAGGGCCGCTCCCCCGGTCGGCTCGGTCGGCAGTACGGAGGGGCCGACGTCCATGCCGAGCATGTTCGCCATGTCCTTGGTGGCGGCCGGGAAGCTGGCCGCGTCCTGGGAGAGGCGGATCGGGTTGAGCGTGAACTGGTCCGCGAGCGCGCCCTTGAGGTCGCCGGCGACGAACTTGTCGTAGATGCCGCACACGAGCTCCGGGTAGATGTTGGCGGTCGAGCAGACCGCGCCGTGCGCGCCGCAGCAGAAGCCCGCGTAGACGATGGTGTCCTTGCCGGCGAACACCTTGAAGTCGATGTCCGCGGTGCGGCGCACCAGCTCCTGCAGGTTGGTGATGTTGCCGGACGAGTCCTTGATGCCGACGATGTTGTCGACGTCGTGCGCGAGCCGCACGATCGTGTCGAGCGCGATCGGATAGCCGGCGAGGCCCGGGTTGTTGTAGATGAGTACGGCGGTGTCCGGCACGGCTTCGGCGATGGCGGTGAAGTGGTGTTCGAGCGCCGGCTGCGTGGGCGTGATGAACATCGGCTGGAGGACGCTGATCGCGTCGATGTCGAGTTCGGCGGCGCGGCGGGCGAGTTCGACGCACTGGCTGGTGCGGATGTGGCCGATGCCGAACATGATCGGCACGCGGCCGGCGGCCTGGTCGATGATCGCCTGGGCGGCTTCGAGCATCTCGTCGTCGGAGAACATGTAGAACTCCGAGTTGGAGCCGAAGGCAAGGATGCCGTCGACGCCGTGTTCGATCACGTGGTCGACCTGGCGGCGCAGGCGCGGGATGTCGATCGCGCCGTCGCGCTCGTTGACGACGGGCATGAGGATCGGCACGAAGATGCCGTTGAAGCGTTCGATGTCGATGGGCTTGGACATGGGATGCGGTTCCTTTCAGCGCATGGGTTCAGCGCACGAGGGCCGGGCGCTTGCCGTCGAACTTCCAGCCGGGGATCAGGTACTGCATGCCGACGGAGTCGTCGCGGGTGCCGCAGTCGTTGTCCTTGTACAGCTGGTGGGCCTTGAGCACGGCCTCGCGGTCGACCTCGACGCCGAGACCGGGCACGTCGCGCGGCACGGCGACCTCGCCGCCTTCGATCTTCGGCGGGTTCTTGGTCAGATGCTGGCCGTCCTGCCAGATCCAGTGAGTGTCGCAGGCGTTGTATTCGCCGGGCACGGCGGCCGCGGCCTGCGCGACCATCGCCAGGGAGATGTCGAAGTGGTTGTTGGAGTGCACGCCCCAGGTCAGGTCGAAGTCGTGGCACAGCTGGGCGACGCGCACGCAGCCCTGCATGGTCCAGAAGTGAGGGTCGGCGAGCGGGATGGTCACCGAGTCGAGGCGCACGGCGTTCTTCATCTCGCGCCAGTCGGTGTCGCACATGTTGGTCGCGGTGGCGAGTCCGGTGCGGCGGTGGAATTCGGCCATGACCTCGCGGGCGGAGAAGCGGCCTTCGGCGCCGCACGGGTCCTCGCAGTAGCTGAGGATGCCGGTCATGTCCTTACACAGGGCGACGGCCTCCTCGAGCGACCAGGCGCCGTTCGGGTCGAGATCCATGCGGCTGTTCGGGAATTCGCGCTTCAGTGCCTTGATGGCCTCGATCTCCTTCGCGCCTTCGAACACGCCGCCCTTGAGCTTGAAGTCTTTGAAGCCGTAGCGCTCGTAGGCGGCCTTCGCCTGTTCGACGATCGCGTCGGCGTCGAGCGCCGGCTCGCGGCGGATGCGGCCCCAGGCGTCGGAGTCGTCATCATCGTGGATGTACGGCAGGTCGGTCTTGGTGCGGTCGGCCACGTAGAACAGGTAGCACAGGAAGCGTACGCGGTCGCGCACCTGGCCGTCGCCGAGGAGCGCGGCGACCGGCACGTTCATGTGCTTGCCGAGGATGTCGAGCAGCGGGGTCTCGACGGCGGTCTGCACGTGCACGGTGGTGCGCAGGTCGAAGGTCTGGTCGCCGCGGCCGCCCGCGTCGAGGCCCGCGTACTTGTCGTGGATGGACCTGACGATGTTCTTGTATTCGAAGATCGACTTGCCGACGACCATCGGCTTGACCTCTTCGAGGACTTCGGTGATCTTCTTCGAGCCGGGCACCTCGCCCACGCCTTCGACGCCTTCGGAGTCGGTGAGGATGACGATGTTGCGGGTGAAGAACGGGCCGTGCGCGCCGGACAGGTTGAGCAGCATGCTGTCGTAGCCTGCGACGGGGTAGACTTCCATCTTCTCGATCGTGGGCACTGCCATGGGGGTCTCCTTCATTGGGGAATTTCGGTGGTTACGATTCGGGTTGGTTCGGGGTGGTTCGGGTTGGCTGGAACGGCACCGGGCGGTCTCAGCGGACCATGGCCGGGCGATGCGGGTCGTACTCCCATCCGGAGATGTAGTACTGCATGCCGCGCGCGTCGTCGCGGGTGCCGCAGCCGTTGGCCACGTAGAGCTCGTGGGCGGCGTCCAGCTTCTCCCGGTCGAGGTCGATGCCGAGGCCGGGCACGTCGCGGCGCACGGTCAGGCAACCGTCCTCGAACTTCGGCGCCTCCTTGCCGAGGTGCTGGCCGTCCTGCCACATGTAGTGGGTGTCGCAGGCGTTGATGAAGCCGGGTGCCGCGGCGGCGGCCTGCGCGACCATCGCCAGGGAGATGTCGAAGTGGTTGTTCGAATGCACGCCCCACGTGAGGTCCATGTCGTGGCACAGCTGGGCGACGCGCACGCAGCCGGTCATCGTCCAGAAATGCGGGTCGGCGAGCGGAATCGTCACCGAGTCGAGGCGGATCGCGGCCTTCATCTCGCGCCAGTCGGTGTCGCACATGTTGGTCGCGGTGGCGAGACCCGTCTGACGGTGGAACTCGGCCATCGTCTCGCGTGAGGAGAACCGTCCCTCGGCGCCGCACGGGTCCTCCACGTAGGTGAGCGTGCCCTCCATGCCGCGGCACAGGCGCACCGACTCGTCGAGCGACCATGCGGCGTTCGGGTCGATGGTGATGCGCGCGTCCGGGAAACGCTTCTTCAGCGCCTTGACGGTCTCGATCTCCTTGGCCGGCTCGAACACGCCGCCCTTGAGCTTGAAGTCGTGGAA
This sequence comes from Bifidobacterium sp. LH_424, assembly GCF_056356895.1. Classification (NCBI taxonomy): domain Bacteria; kingdom Bacillati; phylum Actinomycetota; class Actinomycetes; order Bifidobacteriales; family Bifidobacteriaceae; genus Bifidobacterium; species Bifidobacterium sp. LH_424. The sequence continues at coordinate 60,764 of NZ_JBKEVC010000014.1, read as the reverse complement.
GCCGAACCGGGCCTGCGCGGCCTCGGCCTGACGGACCACCGCCTCGGCGTCCATGGCGGGCTCGCGGCGGATGCGGCCCCACTCGTCGGAGTCATCGTCGTCGTGCAGGTACGGCAGGTCGGTCCTGCGGTAGTCACCCACATAGAACAGGTAGCCGAGGAACGGCACCTTGTCGCGCACCTGGCCGTCGCCAAGGAGCGCGGCGACCGGCACGCCGAGCCGCTTGCCGAGGATGTCGAGCAGCGGGGTCTCGACGCCGGTGAGCACGTTGGTGACCTTCTTGAAGATCTGCGCGTGGGCGGTCTCGGCGCCGCCTGCCGCGCCCGCGCCGGCGATCTGTTCGTTGAGCATGCGCTGGCAGGTGAGGACGATGTCCTTGTATTCGCTGACGGAACGGCCCTCGACCAGCGGGATGCACGATTCGAGACGACGGGTGATGACCTCGCCTCCCGGCACCTCGCCGACGCCGACGACGCCGTCCGCGTCGGTCATGACGACGATGTTGCGGGTGAAGAACGGCTCGTGCGCGCCTGCCAGGTTGAGCAGCATGCTGTCGTGGCCCGCGACCGGCACGACCTCCATTTTCTCGATGACGGGAAGCATCGCATCTCCTCCATTGGACTTCGATGTTGCGTGTTGCGGAAAACGTTGTTGACACCATTATGGCGAGGGATTGCTGTTATCGGCCATAGTCCAGGCACCCGGAACACCGGTCTTTTCCTCTTCGACATTGTTCCGCGTACTATGTCCGGTATCGACCTGCACATCGAGGCGCAAAGGAGAGGCATATGGAGATCGACGCGCGGACGGCGCAGTCCATCGTCGCGAACCTCAAGGACGTGATCCGTCACGAGATCAACCTGTTCGACACGAACGGCGTAATCATCGCCAGCACGGACACGTCGCGCATCGGCACCGGCCATGACGGCGCACGCCTCGCCGTGCAGATCAAACAGACCGTCTCCATCGACGACGACCATCAGTTCGAGGGCGCACGCAAGGGCATCAACGTGCCCGTGCTGTTCGACGATTCGGTGGTGGCGGTGATCGGCATCACCGGCGAGCGCGCCGAGGTGGAGCCGTTCGGCAACGTCATCAAGAAGATGACGGAGATCCTCATCCGCGAGAATCTCGAGCAGATGACGCGTTTCGACCAGCGGCTCATGATGACGAACCTCGTCACGATGCTCACCCAGCAACGGCGCGACGAAGGCATGGTCGCCTATCTCGCCTCGACGCTGGGACTTGACCTGAAACGCCCCCGACGCGCCGTGGTCGGGCGCATGGAGGGCGTGGACGATGCGGGCGGCGGCGCGGGGAGCGCCGGAACGCCCGCGTACGACACGCTGTATCTGACCGTCCAACGACATATGGCGGCGCTCCCCCGCACGCTGGTCTCGGTGAGTACGCGGGAATGCTGCCTGTTCGTCGACGTGGAGGACGCCGCCGATCCCGCGCCGACGCTCGAGGCGTTGCAGGCGGATATCGCGCGCACGCTGCACCGGCGGATGCGGTTCGGCGTCGGCGCCGTCGCGGCGCACGGCGACGACTACCACGTGAGCTACGACCAGGCGCGCACCAGCGTCGACTGGCAGCGGTTCACCGGCGGCGATGGCATCGGCCGCTACGAGGACCTCGATCTGGGCGTGCTGGTCTCGGCGACGCCTCCGGCGGCGGCCGACCAGTTCATCGGACGCGTCTTCGCCGGACTCGACGAGGCGCGGATCGATGACTTCCAGACGACGTTCGACGCGTACACGCGGCACAACGGCAGCATCGTGCACGCGGCCGAGGAGCTGTTCCTGCACAAGAACACGCTGCAGAACCGGCTCAACCGCATCGCCCGCGACACCGGATACAATCCGCGCGAACTCGCCGACTACGCGATCCTCGCCCTCGCCTTCCGCCTCCGAGCCTACCGCCGCTTCCGCACCTGACCCACACCCGGCCCCCTCTGACGGGGGGGCTCCCGGCGAAGCCGGGTGGGGGAGAGAAGAAGGCGGCCATAGGCCGCAAGAAATCGAATCGGCCTCCGGCCGATGCAGCATCTCCCGCGGCCTTACGGCCGCTCCTGTCTCTCCCCCAGTCCGCTACCGCGGACAGCCCCCTCATCAGAAGGGGCCGACACCCGCGCATGTTTCCCTGGCTCCCCTTGACAGGGGAGCTGTCGGCGAAGCCGACTGAGGGGTAGACCACCCGCAAAAAGAACCCACCCACGCAAAAGGGGACGCGCCCGCAGGCACGTCCCCTTCATTCATTCCCCTATTTTCCGTATCCCGCGCTCACGGCAGGAACACACCGGTGAGCACGCCGAACGCGACGACCACCACGTTGATGGCCCACAGCTTGAGGAACGAGAACTTGATGTGCTCGTCGAGCGTGATGCCGGTCAGGTCGGTGGCGATGTACAGCTGCGGCTGGGCGATCACGGAGATCATCGAACCGAAGTTCATGAACAGGGTGACGATGACCACGTCCGCGGGCACGCCGTACTTGGCGGAGAACGCGGAGACGAGCGGCATCAGCGCGTAGAACCACGTGTCGTTGGTGAACAGCAGCATGAGCGGCGTGGAGAACAGGGCCACGATGATGTAGAAGTACGGGCCGATGGCGGGCGGCACGACGGCGACCATCGCCTGGACCATCGCCTCGAGCATGCCGGACTCCTGCATCACGCCGACGACCACGCCGGACAGGAGCACGGCCGGCGCGACCGGGAACAGGGAGGCCGCGTACTTCTTGAGCAGCTTGCCCTGCTGGCCGAGGTCGGGGAAGTTGACGGCGAGCGCGACGACCAGACCGAACGCGAACACGTAGTACTGCGGGATCGACTGGAAGACGATGAGCACGAAGATGAGGAACGCGGTGAACAGCAGGTTCACCCAGAAGCGGTCGTGGCGGGTGAGCTCGGTGTCCTTGAACTGGGCGAGCAGCTCCTCGCGGCTGAAGTCGATCTTCTCGCCGGCCTTGCGGTGCTTGCGCGACTGGACGCCGAAGAACACGGCGAGGGCGATGAGCAGCGCGAGCATGAACAGCTGGATGGGCACGAGCTTCAGGAACAGGTTGGTGGAGGCGTTCGGGTCGTCGACGAGGCTGGCGGCGCGCAGGATCTTCGGGTTCCACGGCGTGTTGCACATGATGAGGATGGCCACGCAGATGAGGAACGGCAGGGCGCGCTTGTCGACGTGGAACTTCTCGTACAGCGGCAGCATGAGCGGCACGGTGATGAGGAACACGGAGGTGATCGAGCCGTCGAGCTCGACGATGCAGGCGACAAGTACGGTCAGGGCGCAGATGATCGGCGCGGTGATGTGCACGCGCTTCATGATGCCCTTGACGATGTCGTCGAACATGCCGGTGTCGGCGATGAGCATGAAGTACGGCAGGGAGAACAGCATCATCAGCGTGATGTCCGAGGTCTTGCCGATGCCGGTCTCGATCCACTTGCCGATGTCGGCGATGCCGCCGCCTGTGATGCACAGGGCGATGATGCCGGCGACGAGCGGGATCACGGTGAAGGCGAGCAGGATGCTCATCTTCTTCTTCAACAGCACGACGGTGATGATGATCATCGTCGCGAAGCCGAGTATCGCCAGAGGGATGTTCACGGTAGCTCCTCCATTGTGGGGTGGCGGGCGGTCTCGTCCACGAGGCCGTCGCCGTTCGTCTGATGGTCGCGGCCCGCCGTTCCGTCGTCGGGATGGGGGCCGAGTGCGTGCAACGTTTCCTACCTATCAGGATGCCGTTCCGTCACGCCGGTCTCAAAGGCACGGGGAACATCGCTGCGGACGCACGGAAGGCGAAACATGGTATGCGGGACATTCCGCGCCTCGCGCGTACGCCGTTACGATGGGGAGCGACCATCAGTTCGATGCGACCGATGCGCCCGTCACCCAATGATGCGATGATGGTCGCATGACACGATTCCCTTGGCATTCCAACCCCGATGAAAGGCTCACGACCATGATCAGACCGGCCACCAGCGCGGATCTCACGGCGGTGTTCAACATCGTCAACGAGTCCAGCCCCTGCGATCTCAACTTCCAGATGTTCGCGCAGACATACGTGGACCAGCTCTCCTCGCTCGACCGCCGTCTCGGCGTCTACGAGGAGGACGGCGTGGTCATGGGCTTCGTGGGCATCCTGTGCACCTGGCAGCTGCATGCGGGCGAACGCGTCGCCGAGACGAAGGAGCTCGTCGTCGCGAAGGCGCATCAGGACAAGGACATCCGCGACCAGCTGCTCGCCTGGGCGGAGAAGGTGGCCCGCGAGTTCGGCTGCGGCAAGATCACGATGTGCTCGCGCGTCGAGCACACGGACAGCCACCGCTTCTACGAGGAGAACGGCTACAAGAAGACCTACTACCGTTTCGACAAGTTCATCGAACTCGACTGACCCCGCATCCGTAGGCCCCCTCGTCAGAGGGGGCCTAATACCGACCTTCCCATAGCGGCACGCGGGAGACGAATTCGCGCCGCTCCCCTGTGACCGGGTCCGTGAATGCGAGGCGTCTCGCCACGAGCGCGAGCGGCTCGCTGAAATCATCGTAGGCGCGTTGGCGGATGCGCGGGTAGAAATCGTCGCCGGCGATCGGCAATCCGATCGCATTCATATGCACGCGCAACTGATGCGTCTTGCCGGTCCGCGGATGCAGCGTATACGTGCGCAACGCAGGGCGCGCCGACGACGTGCTCCGTGAGCGCGCCTCCGGTACCCCCAGCTCCACCACGGTCTCCGCGTTCACCGCGCCTGGCGTCTCGTACGCCTGCAGCACCCCGCGGTCCTTGACGATGCGGGAGCGCCGCCGCAGCGGGAACACGCGCGGCGGCTCCAACCGTTCGATCGTCCCGTACTGCGGCCGCGCGATCGGCGCGCACGGCGCGAGACATTCATACGTCTTCTCCGCGCGCCGCTCCTGGAACAGCATCTGGTATGCGCCGCGCAACGCAGGGTCCCTTACGAACACGACGATGCCGGCGGTCATCCGGTCGAGACGGTGCGCCGGCACGATCGCGTCGTCGCCGTACGCCTCACGCAGGCGCATCAGCGCGGTCTCGCGATACCACATGCCGCGCGGCGTGGTGGCGAGGAAATGCGGCTTGTCGACGACGATGATCCCCGCATCCTCATACACCACGTCCAGTTCGAACGGAATCCGCGGCTCCTCAATCACATACCGATGTCGCTTCGTCATCACTCCACGGTGACGGACTTGGCGAGGTTGCGCGGCTTGTCGACGTCGTAGCCCTTGAGCTTGGCCATGTCCATGGCGAACAGCTGCAGCGGGACCACGTCGACGAGCGGGCTCATCAGCGTCGGGCACTTCGGACGCCAGAACACGACGTCCGCATAATGCTCGACGTCCTTGTCGCCCTCTTCGGCCACGGCGATGATGTACGCGCCGCGCGCCTTCACCTCTTCGATGCCGGAGAGCACCTTGGCGTGCAGCACGTTGCGGCCGCGTTCCGGCGGCACGATGAACACGACCGGCTCGCCTTCGTCGACGAGCGCGATCGGGCCGTGCTTGAGCTCGCCGGCGGCGAAGCCTTCGGTGAACGTGTACGCGATCTCCTTGAGCTTCAACGCGCCTTCCATGGCGACCGGGTAGCCGACGTGGCGACCGAGGAACAGGAACGACTGCGCGTTGAGCATCTGCTTCGCGGCCTTCTCGATCGCGCCGGTCTGCGTGTCGAGCACCCACTGGATCTTGCGCGGCATGTCCTTGAGCGAGTCGATGGTCTGCTGGATCTCGTCGCGGAACATCGCGCCCTTCACCTGCGCGAGGTACAGGCCGAGCACGTAGGCGGCGGTGATCTGCGCGACGAACGCCTTGGTGGAGGCGACGGCGACCTCCGGACCGGCGTGCGTGTACAGCACGGCGTCGGATTCGCGCGGGATGGACGCGCCCTGCGTGTTGCAGATGGCGAGCACCTTGGAGCCCTGTTCGCGCGCGTGGCGCAGCGCCATGAGCGTGTCCATCGTCTCGCCGGACTGGGAGATGGCGACGACGAGCGTGCGCGGGGTGAGGATCGGGTCGCGGTAGCGGAACTCGTGCGCGAGCTCCACCTCGACGGGGATGCGCACCCAATGCTCGATCGCGTACTTGGCGACCATGCCCGCGTAGGCGGCGGTGCCGCATGCGATGACGATGATCTTGTCGATGGCCTTGAAGTCGTGTTCGTCGATGTGGATCTCGTCGAGCGTGACGTCGCCGTTCTTGTCGTAGCGGCCGAGGAGCGTGCGCTGCACGGCGGCGGGATCCTCGTGGATCTCCTTGTCCATGAACGAGTCCCATCCGCCCTTCTCGGCGGCGGAGGCGTCCCAGTCGATGGTGTAGGTCTTCGGGTTCTCGACCACGTTGCCCATGAAGTCGGTGACGATGACCTTGTCGGCGCTCACGCACACGGCCTGATCCTGGTCGACCTCCATGGCGCGCTTCGTGTACGCGACGAACGCGGCCACGTCGGAGCCGAGGAAGTTCTCGCCGTCGCCGAGGCCGACGACGAGCGGGGAGTCGTGGCGTGCGCCGACGACGATGTCCGGCTGGCGGCAGTCGGTGGCGAGGATCGTGAACGCGCCCTTGAGCATGCGGGCCATGCGCCGCACCGCCTTGAACAGGTCCGGTTTGCCTTCCTCGCGGATGATGGTGTCGACGATCTTGCCGAGCAGCTTGGCGGCGACCTCGGTGTCGGTGGCCGAGGTGAAACGGTAGCCTTCGGCCTGCAGGTCGAGGCGCAGCTGGGAGGCGTTCTCGATGATGCCGTTGTGGATGATGGCGACCTTGCCGTCCATGCTGGTGTGCGGGTGGGCGTTCACGTCGCTCGGCACGCCGTTCGTGGCCCAGCGCGTGTGGCCGATGCCGACGGTCGCCAGCGGCATCGGCTTCTTCTCGATGCTTTCGACGAGGTTGGCGAGGCGGCCCGCCTTCTTGCGCACCTCGACATGGTCCATGCCGGGCGCGGTCAGGGCCACGCCGGCCGAATCATAGCCACGGTATTCGAGTCGCTTCAGACCTTGGAGGCAGACCTCCAGCGGTTTGCCGCACGCGGTTTCGACATGTCCTGCATATCCAACGATTCCACACATAGCTCTCTACCTTACCAAGAGACGGCAACGCGACGGACCACTTCGCGCATAACGCAAGGCAGCCGCGAAACGAGCGATGGGCGCCGATATCCGCTGTATGACCGTAAAGACTTGGCCAGAGCGGCCCGGAGCGTGTCACTAAGCGGATATCGGCGCCCATCGCGGACACCTGAACTGCACGGAATGCTTACAACTACAGCACGTGCTGGAGGAAGTCCTTGAACCTCGGTTCGGTCGGATGGTCGATGATCTCGGGGCCTCCGGCCTCGACGACCACGCCGCCGTCCATGAACACGACCTGGTCGGCGACCTCGCGCGCGAATCCGATCTCGTGCGTGACGACGACCATCGTCATGCCCGCCTTGGCGAGCGAAAGCATGACGTTGAGGACCTCGCCGACGAGCTCGGGGTCGAGCGCGGACGTGGGCTCGTCGAACAGCATGATCTCCGGCTGCATGGCGAGGGCGCGCGCGATGGCGACGCGCTGCTGCTGACCGCCGGACAGTTCCGCCGGATAGTAGTTGAGGCGTTCGCCGAGTCCGACGCGCTCCAGCTCCTGGATGGCGAGCTGCTTGGCCTGCGCCTTGTTCATATGCTTGACGTGGACGGGCGCCTCCATCACGTTCTCCAGCGCGGTCATGTGCGGGAACAGGTTGAAGCGCTGGAAGACCATGCCGAGCTTGGAGCGCTGGGCGGCGATCTCCTTGTCGTTGAGGGTCTGGAGCATGTCCTGACCGTTCCTGGTCACGTGCTTGTAGCCGATGAGCTCGCCGTCGACCTCGATGGAGCCGCCGGTGATCGTCTCGAGCTGGTTGATGAGGCGCAGGAACGTGGACTTGCCGGAGCCGGAGGGGCCGAGGATCACGGTCACGGTGCCGGGCTGGACGGTCAGGTCGATGCCTTTGAGCACGTGCAGCGAGCCGAACGCCTTGTGCACCTGCGTGGCCTTGACGGCCGGCACGGCGGCGGTCGGCGTGGCGGGGATGTTCGCGGGGATGCTGGTCTGTGTCATCGTGTCTCTTCCTTCCCGCTCACGCCGTGAGCCCGCTGAACGTGGCGTCGTTGAGCTTGTCGACATTGTCCTTCGGCTCGCCTTCGGTCTTGCCGGGCAGCGGCGGCTGCTTGCCGCGCGCGCCGGCCGGGCGGGCGTCGAAGCCCTTGCCGAAGTGCTTTTCGAGACGGGACTGGATGACCATCAGGATGGACGTGATGAGCAGGTACCAGATGCAGGCCACGATGAGCAGCGGGATCGGTTTGTAGATGCGGTTGGCGATCGCGTTGGTCGCGAACTGCAGTTCCAGCGTGAACGGCACGGCGAGCACGAGGGACGTGGTCTTGAGCATGCCGATGGTCTCGTTGCCGGTGGGCGGGATGATGATGCGCATGGCCTGCGGCAGGATGATGCGGCGCATGATGAGCGTGCGGTTCATGCCGAGCGCCTGCGCCGCCTCGGTCTGGCCGGGGTCGACGGCTTCGAGGCCGGCGCGCACGATCTCGGACAGGTAGGCGGCCTCGTTGAGGGCGAGGCCGATCCATGCGGCGTTGAACGCGGTGATGACCACCGAGGAGTCGATGCTCCAGAACGAGATGTCGGTGAAGGGCACGCCGAGGCTGATCTTCGGGATGAGCACGGAGAACAGGCCCCAGAACACGAGCTGCGTGTACACAGGGGTGCCGCGGAAGAACCAGATGAAGAACCAGCTCACGCCGCGCAGCACCGGGTTGATGGATTTGCGCATGATCGCGAGGATCACCGAGAGGATGATCGCGACGACCATCGAGAGCACGGTGAGGATCAGCGTGTAGCCGATGCCTTCGAGCACGTTCTCGTTGAACAGGTACTTCCAGACGGTCGGCCAGTCCAGTCGCGGATTGGTGACGAGTCCTTGGATGAGCATCGCGGCGAGCAGCACGACGATCACGGCGGCCACGACGGGCCCCGGGCTCTTGACGGGCAGCGCCTTGATGCGGTTCGGGATGTTCAGCCCTTCGCCATCGACTTGTTTCTTTGCCATGTTCGGCTCCTTAGTGGTGCTTCGCTCAGCCTTCGACGTCCGGGTTGACCTCGGCGGTCTTCAGCGCGCCGGATTCGACGCCCCAGTGCTTGAGGATCTTGTCGTAGGTGCCGTCGTCCATCAGCTTCTGCATGGCCTTCTGCACGGCCTCGACGGTGCCCGTGTCGCCCTTCTTGATGGCGATGGCGTTCGGCACGGAGTCGAAGTCCTTGCCGAGCTGTTCAAGCTGGCCGTCGGTCTGGGCGATCGCATAGCCGACGACCGGGGAGTCGGCGAAGAACACGTCGGCCTTGCCGGTGACGACGGCGGTGGTGGCGTCGGTCTGCTGCTTGGAGGACTGGATCTCGATGTCCTTCTTGCCGTCGGCCTTGCACTGCTTGGCGGTCTCGTTGATGGCGGTCTCCTCGACGGTGCCGGTCTCGACGGCGACCTTGAGGCCGCACAGGTCCTTCTCGTCGACCTTGTTCGGGTTGCCGGTCTTGACGGCGTAGGCCATGCCGGAGGTGAAGTAGGAGACGAAGTCGACGGACTTCATGCGCTCGGGGGTGATGGTGAACGCGGCCATGCCGAGATCGTACTTGGAGCCGATGGCGGGGATGATCGTGTCGAAGTTGGAGGAGACGACCTCGGTCTTGAGGCCGAAGACGTTGCCGAGCGCGCGGGCGAGGTCCATGTCGTAGCCGATCTGCGTCTTGCCGTCGGCGTCGAGGAACTCGGCCGGGGCGTAGGACGGGTTGGTGCCGATGGTGAGCACGCCGTCCTTGGTGACGGATTCGGGCAGCAGCTTGGCGATCGCCTCGTCCTTCTTGACGCCGGAGACGTCGTAGCTGCCGATGGCGGCGGAGCTGGAGCCGCCGGTCGAGCCGTCGCCTTCGTCGGTGGTGCCGCATGCGGCGAGCGGCAGCAGCATGGCGACGCCGAGCGCGGCGGCCGTGATGGTCTTCATCCTGGTGGTGAACGACATGATGTCCTTCTTCTCTTGGTACTTCTTCTGGCGTTTCGGTCCTCGGAACGGAAAAACGGTGGCCGCCGCGATGATGCGTTCATCACGGCGGCCACTCTCCGCCCCGCCACATATGCATAAGTATACATAATCGCGTATAGATATGCAATATGATGTCGTCTCGCTGAGTCGCGATGATACCGGGCGGCTACTACGAACCGGTTAACGGCGGGGACTCAACGGCGGGATCAGCCCTCGACGTCGGTCGGGTTGATCTCGGCCTTGTCGATGGCGCCGGACTTGACACCCCAGTGGTCGAGCAGCTTCTCATACGTGCCGTCGTCCATCAGCTTCTGGATGGCCTTCTGCACGGCTTCGGCGGTGGCGGTGTCGCCCTTCTTGATGGCGACGCCCTGCTTGGCGACGCCGACGTCCTCGCCGTAGGATTCCAGCTGGTCGCCGGTCTGGCTGATCGCGTAGCCGGCGACGGGCGAGTCGGCGTAGAAGGCGACGGCCTTGCCGGTGACGACGTTGGTGGTCACGTCGGTCTGCAGCTTGTTGGAGAGGATGTCGATCTTCTTGTCGGCCGGGCACTTCTTGTCGGCGGCGGTGACCTCCTCCTCCTGCGTGGTGCCGGTCTGGACGGCGATCTTGAGGCCGCACAGGTTCGAGGAGTCGAACTTCTCGGGGTTGCCCTTCTTGACGACCCACGTGGAGCCGGCCTTGTAGTAGCTGACGAAGTCGACGGCCTGGGCGCGTTCCGGCGTGATCGTGAACGAGCTGATGCCGAGGTCGTACTTGGAGCCGACGGACGGGATGATCGAGTCGAACGTGCTGGTCACGTTCTCGGTCTTGAGGCCGAACACCTTGCCCAGCGCCTTGGTGAGGTCGACGTCGTAGCCGACCGGGGTCTTGCCATCCTCGGCGAGGAACTCGGCCGGGGCGTAGGAGGTGTCGGTGCCGACGGTGAGCACGCCGTCCTTGGTGACGGATTCGGGCAGCAGTTTGGCGATCGCCTCGTCCTTCTGGATGCCGGAGACGTCGAAGCTTTCGATCTTGGACGACGAATCGGACGAGCCGGAGCCGGACGCGGACGAGTCGGACGCGTCGGAGGTGCCGCAGGCGGCGGTGGCGAACAGCATCGCCGCGCACAACGCGGCGGCCGTGAAGGTCTTGATTCCCATGCTGGATGACATTGGATTTCCTCTCTCAGAGAATGTCGGTCGGGCGGGTATGTTTCCCGACTGATTCGCGAGAGTAGGTCCCCCATGCTACGAACCCGTAAATCTCACCCCCACGTCCCACAACGTGGACATGCGGGCTCAGTGCGAGCGCTTGTTGGCGTAGCGCATGGCGCGCAGGGCCTCGCGCTTGTCCTGCGCCTCGCGCAGCGCCTGGCGCTTGTCGAATTCGCGCTTGCCTCGCGCCAGCGCGATCTCTGCCTTGACGCGTCCGTCCTTGAAGTACAGGCTGATCGGCACGATCGTGTAGCCCTTCGCCTCGATCTGGCGGGCGAGTTTCAGGATCTCGCGTTCGTGCAGCAGCAGTTTGCGCTTGCGCTTGGGCGCGTGGTTGTTCCACGTGCCGTTCAGGTATTCGGGGATGTTCGCGCCTTCCAGCCAGATCTCGTTGCGCCGGTCGATACTGACGAACGCCTCGGCGAGCGAGGCGCGTCCCTCGCGCAGCGACTTCACCTCGGTGCCGGTGAGCACGACGCCGGCCTCGTATTTGTCCTCGATGACGTAGTCGTGACGCGCCTTCTTGTTCTGGACGATGAGCTTCGTCCCTTCCTCCTTGGCCATCGGGGACCTCCCTTCCTTGTCGTCGTTGCCCCGCGAACCACAACACGATAGCACGAAGCGCCGCCGGCCGAAGCCTGGCGGCGCTCCCCTATCGCGCAGCGCGTAGCCCGTTCGCTCCCCGCATGCGCGCGGATGCGATACGGCCCCACCAATCAGTAGTGCACGTACTGGTAGGCGCCCGCATTGGAGATGGTCTCCCATGCGGGGAAGGTGGCAAAGCCGGTGCCGCCTTCGGAGATGAGCACGGAGCCGTCGGAGTTGACGCGTTCGACGACGGCGACGTGGCCGTACTGCCAGTCGGCCGTCCAGTGGCCGCCGACGCTCTGGCCGGGCAGGAACACCATCGCGGCGCCGACGTGCGGCGTGTTGTTCACGTAGTAGCCGAGGCTCGCGCCGGTGGCCGCCCACTGGCCGCCGTTGCCCATGTACGAGCCGACCGGCAGGCTCAGCTGCGAACGGCGGATGTACGCCCACAGCGTGCACTGGCGGGCCGGGTAGGCGGAGCCGCCCACTGTGTTGCCGGTGTTGTGGCCGTAGCAGTAGCTGGAGCCTTCAGGGCAGTTGCCGGGCACGGCGTAGTCCATGCCGTTGGCGGTGCTGCCGCCTGAGTTGGAGCCGCTGTTGCTCGAGCCGCCGCCGTTGTTGGTGGTGCCGCCGGTCGTGGTGCCACCGGTCGAGCCGCCGGTCTGCTGCTGCGAGCCGGTGCCCGGCGTATAGCCGGCGTTGCTGTTGTTGTTGCTGGCTGCGGCGTTGGCCGCGGCCTGCGCCGCCAGGTCGGCCTGCATGGAGACGATCTCGGCCGCCTCCTTGGATTCCTGCGTGGTCAGGCTGCTCTTCTGCTCCTCAAGCGACTTGCGGGCGGCCGTGCCCTTCTCCTGCAGCGCCTCGAGCGACGCCTGCTTGGCGGCGGCGTCCTTGGCGGCGGATTGGGCGCTGGCGGCCTGCTTGTCGGCCTGGTCCTTGAGCTGGCTGATCTGGTCTTCGATGGCGGCCAGACGCTCCTTGCGGTTCATCGACGTGTTCATCGAGACGGCGGCGTCGTTGGCGGCGTTGGCCGCGGAACGCGTGGCCGCCGCGTCGGACTGCATCTGGTTGACGAAATCGTCGGTGGTGGTCGCGTTGGTGACGACGCTCATCACCGTGGAGGCCTGCGAGCCGTGGAAGCTGTCGCGCGCCGATTCGGCGACGGAGTCCTTCGCGTCGTCGTATTCGATGCCGGTGTCCTTGATCTTCTGCTCGAGGTCGGCCTTGTCCTTCTTGGCCGCGTTGAGGCGTTCGGTGGTGGCGTCGGCGAGGTCCTGCGCCTGCTGCGCGGCCTGCTGCGCCTTCGTGGCCGCCTCCTGGGCGGCCGGGATCTGATCGTTGGCGAGCGAGTCCAGTTCGAGGATCTGGTTGGCGAGGTCGGCGTTCACGCCGGCGAGCTTGGATTTGATGTCCGCGTGGCTGGCGACCTTCTGCTGGTACTCCTGGACGGAAACGGCCTTCGCCTCGGGCGCGTACGCCGCGGTCATGGCGATGCCGCACACCGCGGTCATCGCGGCCGACACGATGAGTCCGAGTCCTGCTTGCAACGTCTTGGAACGCTTCGACACTTCGGTCCTTCCTTCCGGATTGCTTCCGCACATTGTAACGGAGGTTGCTGAGACGGCAACCCGCCTACGCCTTGAGATAACGGCTCAGCGAGACCGCCGAGGCCACGACGGACAGCAGCACGGCGCCGGCGACGAGCGCGGGCGCGACGAGCCACACGGTGCCCTGCGTGACGAACGGCATCCAGCTGACGGACTTGGCGACGCCGTCGGTGATGAACACCTGCACGATCGCGGCGAGCGCGCCGGCGGCGAGCAGCGAGCCGACGAGCGAGGCGACCACGCCTTCGAGGATGAACGGCAGGCGGATCGTCCAGTTGGACGCGCCGACCAGTCGCATGATCTCCGTCTCGTTCTTGCGCGACGCGGCGGACATGCGGATCGTCGTGCCGGTCAGGAGGATCGCGACGACGACCATCACGACGGCGAGTACCACGGTGACGACGGTCGCCCGGTTGAGCACGGCGAACACGGGGTCGAAGATCTGCTTCTGGTCGACGACCTCCTCCACGCCGGTCTTGCCGTTGAGCACCTCGGCGACCATCTTGTACTTGGTCGGGTCCTTGAGCTTCAGCTGCAGCGAGTCCTGCATGTCGGCGGCGGTGAGCGTGCGGCCCTGGTATTCGCCGTTCGGGTACTGCTTGAGGAACGTGTTCTTGAAGAAGTCCTCACGGCTCACGTAGGAGATCTTCGAGACGTTGTCGCGCAGCTCCTGGTGGATGAAGTCCTCCAGTTCGACGATCTCCTGCTGCGTGGGGGCCTTGCCGGTCGCGCAGCTGGCCGCCTGGCTGGTGCCGTCCGGGCAGAGCCACACGATCACCTCGACCTTGTCGTACCATTCGCCCTTCGCGCGCGTCACCTGCGCCTGCATGAGCGCGGACGCGCCGATGAACACGAAGGAGATGAAGGTGACGAGCATGACCGAGACGATCATCGGCACGTTGCGCTTGAGGCTCGTCCAGGTCTCGGAAAGGATGAATCGCGCCCTCATCGGGTCTCCTCCTCGTTCGTCTTCTCATCGTCATCGTTTCGGCCGTCGGCCGCGGTTCCGGCGTCGTCGGTCACGTCACCGGTCGCGTCGTCGCCGTTCCCCGCCGTCGCGTCCGCCGCGGCCTGCGCCGTCGGCGGGACCGGCGGCGCGGGCGGCGTCAGCGGCGCGGATCCGGCGGGCGGCGCCGGCGGCTCGGTCTGTCCGGTCTGTCCGGTCTGTCCGGTCCGGTCCGTCGCCTCCGCCTGTTCCGCACGCCCGTGCCCGGCCTTCGCGGCGGGCGGCGCGGGCGGCGTCAGCAGGCTGCCGCCGGCCTGCGCCGCGGCCGCCTTGGGTTTGAACTTCGCGTCCGGATCGTCCGTCACGTCGTCGGTCGCGTCGACGGGCGCGACCACCGCGGTCGCCGCGTCGTCCGCCGGCGCGGACGCGGCGGTCCGCGCGGCGGGGGCGGGTGTCGCCGCCTCCCGCTCGCGGCGTTCCCGCTCGGCCTCCTCCTCGAGATTCAGTCCCTTGCCCCACGTGAGCGTCGTCTCGACGGGGGCGAACGCCTCGCCGTAACGTCCGGTGCGGCCGGAATGCACGGACTGGGCGAGACGGGCGATGCCCTCGTCGCCGTCCATCGCGCCGGCCGCGAGCGCGCCCGCCTCGATGGCGGCGTGTGCGTCCATGCGTTCGGTCGCGTCCGTGCTGTCCGCGCGGAACCGTTCGTCCGCGCCGATGGCGCGATGCGCCTTCGACGTGACTTCCGCGTCCGGGAAGTAGGTGGACGAATCGTAGGATCCGTGTTCCTCGTCGCGCACGATGTGACCGGTGTGCAGTTCGACGACGCGTTTGCGCATCGAGTTGACGATCTCCTCGTTGTGCGTCGCCATGACGACGGTGGTGCCGGTGCGGTTGATCGCGTCGAGCACCTCCATGATGCCGAGCGACGTGGTCGGATCGAGGTTGCCGGTCGGCTCGTCGGCGAGCAGGATCTGCGGATGGTTCACGTAGGCGCGGGCGATGGCCACGCGCTGCTGCTCGCCACCGGACAGCTCGTGCGGGTAGTTCTGCTCCTTGCCGGTGAGGCCGACGGTCTCCAGCACCTTCGGCACCATCGACTTGATGGCGGACCGGCGCGTGCCGATCACCTCGAGCGCGAACGCCACGTTCTGCCACACGGTCTTGTTGTTGAGCAGCTTGTAGTCCTGGAACACGAAGCCGATCGAACGACGGTACTGCGGAACCTGACGGTCGGAGATGCGGCGTAGGTCGTTGCCGGCCACGCGGATCTCGCCGTCCGTGGCCTCCTCCTCGCGCAGCAGCAGGCTCAGCAGCGTGGTCTTGCCGGAGCCGGACGCGCCCACGAGGAACACGAAGTCACCGCGGTCGATGTCGAGGTTGATGTCGTCGAGCGCGGGACGGGTGCCCTTCGGGTAGATCTTGCTGACATGCTCCAATGAGATGAGTGCCATTGATTCGCTTTCCTTGTGAAGCCTGGTAAGCCTTGTACGGCCTGTATGGCCGGTGCGGCCTTGCGGGGCCGGGGCCGGGTTAGGCCTCGGCCTCCTCCTTGGCGGCGCGGCGCTGCTCGTGGCGCCAGCGGATGCCCGCCTGGATGAAGCCGTCGAGGTCGCCGTCGAAGACGGCCTGGGTCTGGCTGGTCTCGTAGCCGGTGCGCAGGTCCTTGACCATCTGGTACGGGTGCAGCACGTAGGAGCGCATCTGGTCGCCCCAGCTGGCCTTGATGTCGCCGGCGAGCTCCTTCTTCTTCTTCGCCTCCTCCTCGTGGCGCAGCACGAGCAGTCGGGACTGGAGCACGGCCATGGCGGCGGCGCGGTTCTGGATCTGCGAGCGCTCGTCCTGCATCGTCACGACGAGGCCGGTGGGAAGGTGGGTGATGCGCACGGCCGAGTAGGTCGTGTTCACGCCCTGGCCGCCGGGGCCGGAGGAGCAGTACGTGTCGACGCGGATGTCGGTGTCCGGGATGTCGATGTGGTCGGTCGCCTCGACGAGCGGCACCACCTCGACGGCGGCGAAGCTGGTCTGGCGGCGGCCCTGGTTGTCGAACGGGGAGATGCGCACGAGGCGGTGCGTGCCGCCCTCGACGCTCAGACGGCCGTACGCATACGGCGCGTCCACCTGGAAGGTTGCGGACTTGATGCCCGCCTCCTCGGCGTACGAGGTGTCCATCACCTTCGCCTTGAAGCCCATGCGCTCGCAGTAGCGCAGGTACATGCGCAGCAGCATCTGCGCGAAGTCGGCCGCGTCCACGCCGCCCGCGCCGGAGCGGATCGTCACCACGGCGGAACGCTCGTCGTATTCGCCGTCGAGCAAGGTCTGGATCTCCATCGCGGCGAGGTCGTCGGCGATCGAGCCGAGCTCGGTCTTCGCCTCGTCGAGCGACTCCTGGTCCTCCTCCTCGCGGCCGAGCTCGACGAGCGTCTCGACGTCGTCGATGCGCGAGCCCGCGGAGGTGAGGCGCTTCAGCTGCGATTCGGCGGCGGAGAGCTTGCTCGTCACCTTCTGCGCGTTCTCGGGATCGTCCCACAGACCGGGGGCGGCCGCCTGCTGCTCGAGCTCGGCGATGTCCGCCTTCATGCGGTCCACGTCCAGCGCCTTGGCGATGGAGTCGTACTTGGCGCGCACGTCGGCGATCGCCTGGGAATAGTCAAATTCAGCCATCGTTGTCTACCTTATGTTTCGTACCTTTGAAAAACCTTGGGGTGCCGCCCGTCCTCGGGCCTCGTGCTCCCCTCCCCCGTCCGGCGGATGCGCGACGCGCCTTTCGCCGCATGCCCCGCGGCCGCGAACCTGCCGAGGGTGTGCGAGGCTGGACGTCACGCGGGGAACACGCGTGACGGGACGTCAAAGACCGGCGTAGATGGCGGGAACCACCAAGGAGATCAGCATGGCGGCGGCTATGACGATGCACACCGCGCGCACCATGGTGCGGCGGCGGCGCTCGCGATCGCCGCGTTCATCCTGCCGATAGTCATTCACGGTGCGCGATTGTACCCCATCGCTTGGTCAACGGCCCGGCGCGCTCGGCCGCGGGCGTAACGGGATGCGGCGCGCGCGTGAAACACCCCGTGGAACATCACGTGGGCACGGCACGCGCCCGACGAGCGCGCAGGCTAAGGTGGACATGGAAGCAACCTGTATCCCGATGTATGTAAGGAGCATTGCAGATGACTGATGAACGCACCGCGTACGGCTGGGGCCTGGCGAGCATCGACGCCGCCGGCAACACCCTGGACGTGTGGTATCCGAGCCTCGCGCTCGGCGCCGCCCCCGCCGAGGCGGACCGTCCGAACCATGATTTCGGCGTGCTCGCCCACGACGAGGCCGACGCGCGCGGCGTGCGCCGCGTGCCGGTGTTCACCGTGAGCGACCTGGACGCCCCGATCGCCAACGCCGAGGACGCCTACCTGAAGCTGCACCTGCTGAGCATGCGCCTCGCCAAGCCGAACACGCTCAACCTGGACGGCATCTTCGGCGCGCTCAACAACGTCGTGTGGACCAACTACGGCCCGTTCGCCGTCGAGGACTTCAACGCCCGCAAGGCCGACGTCGAGGCCGCCGCCACCGCGGCCGCCCAGTCGTTCGCCGCGAACGCCGGTCTGCCGGCCGCCGCCCCGGCCGCCTCGGTCAACGTGCTGGGCGTCGACAAGTTCCCGCGCATGATCGACTACGTCGTGCCGTCCGGCGTGCGCATCGGCGACGCCGACCGCGTGCGCCTGGGCGCCCACCTGTCCGAGGGCACCACCGTCATGCACGCCGGCTTCGTGAACTTCAACGCCGGCACGCTCGGCGTCTCGATGGTCGAGGGCCGCGTCTCGCAGGGCGTGGTCGTCGGAAACGGCTCCGACATCGGCGGCGGCGCCTCGATCATGGGCACCCTGTCCGGCGGCGGCAAGCTGCGCAATTCGATCGGCGAGCACTCGCTGCTCGGCGCGAACGCGGGCATCGGCATCTCCCTGGGCGACAACTGCGTCGTCGAGGCGGGCCTGTACGTGACCGCCGGCACCAAGGTCACCATCTGGGACAAGGCGAAGGCCGCCGCCGGCGAACCGCTCGAGGTCGTCAAGGGCGCGGACCTGTCCGGCAAGGACAACATCCTGTTCATCCGCAACTCGGTGAACGGCCGCATCGAGGCCCGCTACCGCAAGACCGGCATCGAACTCAACGCCAAACTCCACAAGAACTGACTCCCACTCGGCCCCCTCTGACGGGCTGAGCCGTGAAGCGGAGAGCCCGGTGGGCTCTCCGTAGGCGAAGGCGAGCGACAGCGAGCTTATGTGAGGTCAGCCGAAGGCTGTCCTTGATTGCGGTCGGGCTGTCCGCGTCAGCGGACTGGGGGAGAGACAGCGGCCGCAGGCCGCGAGGAAAGGAATCGGCCTTCGGCCGATGCGATGTTCCCGCGGCCTGCGGCTGACCTTCTATCAGCTCGCCTGTCGGCTCGCACATCGCCTACAAACGCCTCCGGCGTTTGCTTCACGACGATGTCCCGTCAGAGGGAGGCAAACCGCGTCGCCTACCGCTCTTCCAGCGGAATGTAATCACGCTTGACGGCGCCGGTGTACACCTGGCGCGGGCGGCCGATCTTGGTGGCCGGGTCGGCGAGCATCTCGCGGTACTGGGCGATCCATCCGGGGATGCGGCCCAGCGCGAACAGCGTGGTGAACATGGCCGGGTCGAATCCGATTGCCCGGTAGATCAGTCCCGTGTAGAAGTCGACGTTCGGGTAGAGGTGGCGCGAGACGAAGTAGTCGTCGTGCAGCGCGATGTCCTCGAGCTCGGTGGCCACGTCGAACAGGGCGCGTTCGTCGGCCGGCAGCTTCGACGTGTCCTCGCGGTCCATAATCTTCTCGAGATACGTCTTGGCGATGGCCGCACGCGGATCGTACGACTTGTAGACGCGGTGGCCGAGTCCGGAGATGCGGTGGCCGTCGCGCTTGGCGTCCTCGACGAACTCGCGCACCGACTTACCGGAATCGCGGATCGCCTTCAACTGACGCAGGACGGCCTCGTTCGCGCCGCCGTGCAACGGTCCGGACAGCGCGTTGACGCCGGCCGCGACCGCCGAATACAGGTTGGCGTGCGCGCTGCCGGCGATGCGCACGACCGACGTGGAGCAGTTCTGCTCGTGGTCGGCGTGGATGATGAGCAGGCGGCCGAGCGCGTGCACGTACAGCGGGTCGGATTCGAACGGCTCGTACGGCACGGCGAAGCACATGCGCAGGAAGTCGTCCACGTAGCCGCGCGCGTAGTCCGGGTACAGCATCGGCTCGTCACGGCGGCGGCGGAAGATGTACGACACGATGGTGCGCACCTTCGCCATGATGATGATCGCCGACTCGTCGAGCTGGTCGGAGTCGGTGATGTCGGTCGTGTCCGGGTAGAACGTGGCGAGCGCGTTGATCGCGGAGGCGAGCACGCTCATCGGATGCGCGGTGCGCGGGAACGAGCCCATGAACGTGCGGAAGTCCTCCCCCACCATCGTGCGATGGTTGATCGCGGAGACGAACTTCTCGTACTGCTCCTTGTTGGGCAGCTCGCCGTGGCGCAGCAGCCACGCGACCTCGAGGAAGTCGGAGTTCTCGCACAGTTGCTCGATCGGGTAGCCGCGGTAGCGCAGAATCGAGTGCTGCCCGTCGATGTACGTGATCTTCGATTCGCATTGCGCGGTGGTGAGGAAGCCGGGGTCGAGCGTCACCCAGCCGTCGTTGCGCAGTTTGGACACGACGATGCCGTCCGGCCCGGCGGTGGCCTCGACGACAGGCAGCGTGTACTTGCTATCGTCGACGTTCAGCTGTGCTGTTGCCATGGGTGACCCTTCCTGTTCGATGTTGCCGGCCACCATAGCCGCCCCATGTTTCCACAAGGCCCCATTGCCCAATACCCGGAACACAAAAGGAATGCACCCCGCAAAACGGAATGCGCACTCCTCGCGCATACCACTTTCTTTGCCCCCCCTCTCAGGGGGAGCTGTCGGCCAAAAGCCGACTGAGGGGGGTACCCCGTCCACAACCAGACGCAGCACCCCCTCAGGCCCGCTCCGCGGACCAGCTCCCCCTAAAGGGGGCGCGTACCGCGGAAGACCCGTATCGCCCTACTCCCTCGTGGTGAGGATCACCGGGCCGTTCTCGGTGATGGCGATGGTGTGCTCGCTGTGGGCGCCGCGGGAGCCGTCCTCGGAGCGCAGGGTCCAGCCGTCCTTCGGGTCCTGGTAGATCTCGTCGGTGCTCTTGAGGAACCACGGCTCGATGGCGATGACGAGGCCCGGACGCAGCTTGTAGCCGTGGCGCGCCTTGCCGTCGTTCGGCACGTGCGGATCGCCGTGCATGATGTGCCCGACGCCGTGGCCGCCGAACTCGAGGTTGATCGGGTAGCCGTATTCGCGCGCGATGTCGCCGATCGTGCTGGACACGTCGCCGAGTCGGTTGCCCGGCTGGGCCGCTTCGATGCCGGCGGCGAGCGCCTCCTCGGTGCACTTGATGAGGCGCAGGTCCTCCGGGTCCTTGTCCTTGCCGACCACGAAGCTGATGGCCGAGTCGCCCACCCAGCCGTCGACGCTGATCGCGAGGTCGAGGGAGACGAGGTCGCCGTCCTTGAGGTTGTAGTCGTAGGGCACGCCGTGGAGCACCGCGTCGTTGACGGAGGTGCAGATGTAGTGGGCGAACGGGCCGGTGCCGAAGTCGGGCGCGTAGTCCACGTAGCAGGATTCGGCGCCCTTGCGGTCGACGATCTTCTTGTGCACGAATTCGTCGATGTCGAGCAGGTTGGTGCCGACCTTCGTGTATTCCTTGAGTTCGCGCAGGATGGAGCCGACGAAGCGGCCGGCGGGCTTCATCTCCTCGATTTCGCGAGGGGTCTTCAGTTCGATCATGAGACTTCCAGAATCTTTCTACCTATGTCCGATGGGCGGAACGCCCTGTCGTCAATGGCTCTCACGATAGTGCGCCGCCTCGTCAATCCACAACCCTTCCCCTTGCGCCCCCTTCAGGGGAGCTGTTCACACCCCTCTCCCTCTGCTCCCCCTTCAGGGGGAGCTGTCGCGCAAAGCGCGACTGAGGGGGTTCACGCGCCTCCCCATTACCCAGCACACGATTTACAATGAAGAAAGACGGGAGCTCATCATGCGGATATACGATTATTATGAGACGGGCGATGGCACGCGCGTCACACATTCCGATGTCCAGCCCGACGGCAGCGTGCTCGTATTCTTCGACAACGGGGACAAGCACGCCGAAATCAAGATTCCGGACGGCACGATTCCAGCCAATACGGGATTCAGTCAACGGGAGACCAACGGATTTCTCGTCAGCACCGTCCGCGGCATGAAATCAATCATGCGCTATGCACGCGAAGGCGGTATCCAACATGCCTGGGCTGTATAGAATCCGAGGATTCCTTGTCTACTTCTGGGCGAATGAAAGCAACGAGCCGATTCACGTCCACGTCGCCAGAGGCAAGCAGTCGCCATCATCCGCGAAATTCTGGATTCTGCAGGACGGCACGGTACGAATCGCCAAGCAAAGTCCTGATATGACGACGAAGGAGCAGCAGGGAATCATCGAGTTCCTTGAATCGGTCGCTCCGGAAATCATCGTGGCTTGGCAGGAGATGTTCGGATATGTCCGATTCCATGACTGAATTGCGAAATATCGGCGACTATCGCGGCTATACACTGCTGTTCAATCCGTGCAACCGCAGAATCATCGCCGAAAGGAAAACGGACCTCGCCACAGCGTTGTTCGACTGCGAACCATTTGCCTTGGTCCATCAATGGGGGTGCTCCGCCGATGACATCCGGGCGTTGACGGACCATCTGGAAACAATCGCCCACAAGCAACTCGCGATCGCGTAGTCTTGGCCGTACAAAGCATGGCCAAGACTACGGGAGTCATCGAACTATCACCTCACCGCTTCGGGAGGCGGCCGAAGGTGAAGGCGCGCACCAGGGCGGAGACGCCCATGACCACCAAGGCGCAGCCGGCGAAGACGACGAGCCAGACGGTGGAGCTCACCGGGGACATGAGCACGACGAAGCCGGCGATGATGGAGACGATCGCGTACAGCACGGCCCATCCGGAGCTGGGCAGCCTCCACGATTCGACGAGCGCCATGAAGCCTTCGAGCATCCAGCCGATGCCGACGGTCATCGTGGCGAGCAGGGCGAGCGCCTGCCCGGAGACGGCCGCGTTCTTGAGCATGAGCAGGCCGCCGATGGTGAGCAGCACGCCGACGAGGATGTCGAGCACGCGCCATCCGCTCGGCAGTCCGAGTTCGACGATGGCGACGACGACGCGCACGAGTCCGGAGACCACGAGGTAGACGCCGAGCAGGACGGCCGCGACTTTCAGCGTGATGCCGGGCCAGAGCAGCAGGGCCGCGCCGAGCACGATGGCGGCCACGCCGATCACGCCGTAGAATCCGCGCACCCAGTTCTTCGCGTGCTGCGGCAGCATGGTTTCGATGAGTTTGAACGGATCGACCGGCCGCCCGTTCCAGCCGCCAGCCGAGCCTGTGCCGCCGGCGGGCCCACCCTGCCCCGCGTAGGGATTGTTCGACTGGTCCGCATACGGATTGGCGTACGGGTCGCCGCCCTGTCCCGCGCGCGGCGCGCCGTAGGGGCCGTCGCCCGCGTTCACATTCGCGTTCGGATCCGGATTCCGGTTGTCGTTCGTCATGATGACCTCCTTGCGATGACGCTGACTTCATGCTAGACAATCTGTCTAATTCCCACCACCATCACAATTGGTCATGTTGTCCAATAAAACGCCACGACGCCACCGGCCGTTCACCCGACCACTGTCCAATGTTCGGATTGGACGCTAGACTGGTGGATTAGTGAGCGCCGCGCACGCTGTGCCGACCACCGCGTGGCGCCTCGAATATTTAAGGAGCAATATGGCGAATCATCGCAAGAAGACGCCCACCCTGAAGTCCCTGAGCAAGCGCCAGTGGACGCGTATCGCGGCCATCGTCGCGGCGGTGGGCATGCTTGCGGGTGCCGGCGTCGTGTCCAGGAACTTCTACCAGCAGGCGAACAAGCCCGCCGCCGTCACCGAATTCTCCGCCACGGACAGCAACGCGCTCGGCGTGTCCCGTGGAGGCGCGCGAGGCGACCTCAACGGCAACACGTCCTACGTGACCGTCAAGATCAACGGCAAGTCGCGTACCGTCCTCGGCGACGATTTCACCGACGTGAAGTCCGTGCTCGAAGCCGGCGACATCGTCCTCGACCCGGATGACACGGTCTCCCCCTCGCTGAACACGAAGGTCACCGAATCCACCGTCATCACCATCGAGCGCGCGGGCGCCACGCTGGAGACCAGCGACAGCGACATCGCGTTCAACACGGTGAAGAAGGAGACCGACGCGCTGCCGAAGGGCCAGGAGAAGGTCCAGCAGGAAGGCAAGGTCGGCACGATGGAGACCACGAGCCTCGTCACCCGCGCGGGCGGCAAGATCGTCTCCTCGAACGTGTTCGCCTCCTATGTGAAGGAGGCCCCGACCGACAAGATCGTGCTCGTCGGCACCGGCTCCACCAGCACCGGTTCCTCGTCGAGCTCCGGTGATTCCTCGTCTTCCAACTCGCTCGGCACCACGGTGCCGGCCTCGGAGATGCAGACCTGGGCGCATGACTGGCTGCTGTCGAACGGCTACACCGAGGCCGACTTCACGGCCGCCGTGTACATCATCAACCACGAGTCCGGCTGGAACCCACACGCCACGAACGCCTCCTCCGGCGCGTACGGCCTGCCACAGGCCCTGCCCGGCTCGAAGATGGCCTCCGTCGGCTCCGATTGGGCCGACAACTACCAGACCCAGTTCAAGTGGTTCGTGAGCTACTGCAACGGCCGCTACGGCGGCATCACCGGCGCCTACACCTACTGGCAGTCCCACCACAGCTACTGATCGCGCAAGCGCCTTGGCCCCCTCTGACGAGGGGGCCTATTACGTTACGCCTTCTTCCACCCGAGCGCACGCGCCACGCGTCCTGCGCGCCAGCGCAGCGCCTTCCAGCAGTGCCGTAGCGGCCACAGGGCCAGCCACGTGCGCCAATACACGCCATACCAGTGCGACTCGCGAGCCCCATCGCACACCACGTGCCGCGCGCCCCTGTAGAACTCCTCCAGCCGCCCGAGCACCTGCTCGTCGCGCACGTGTTCGGTGGTGATGCAGTTGTCGCCGCGAATCGCGTACCAGCCGTCGTGCACGCCGACCACGCGGTGCAACACGTATCGTCCGCCGGCCCGGTAGAGCGGCACGTCGCCGACGCGCAGCCGCTCGCCGGCCGCCAAGGGCCGCACGACGATGGTGTCGCGCCGGTTGCGCAGCATCGGCAGCATGCTCACGCCCACCGTGGTGCTCACGAACACGCCCTCGCGCCGCAGTACACCCTCGATGTCCGTATCGACGGCCACGCCCGTCATATCCGTCATCTGCGTCATTCGTCGAGGAAGCCGTTGGCGCGCATCTGGTCGACGAACGCGTTCACGTCGGCGGTGGCGGTCTCGCGGTCGATCGCGTATTCGCCCGTCACCTTGTCGACGATGCCGGCGACGTCGAGTCCGTCCGCGAGTCCCTGCCAGACGGTCTTGCCGGTCCCATTCACGCGGATCATGCCCTGGAACGTCTTCGAGGCCTCCCCCGTCGCGATGATGACGGTCTGTCCGGCCACGTCACGCATGACGAATCCTTGTTTGATGCGCATATGATTGTCCCTTTCGACGCCTGAAACCCTTATGCACCCTTAGTGCAACGCCCTCATTATACGAAAAATCCCCCGCCCCGTGAGGAGCGGAGGATTTGCGGAGAATTCTCCGGTCAATCGCGATGAATCACGAATCGCAATCCGTCATCTATCGCGCCGATCCATCTACCCGATTCAGCGGGCGTTGCCCTTGCGCACGGCGAACAGGGCGACGCCGGCGGCGACCATCAGGCCGAGGGCGATGATGTACGGCATGACGACGGTGCCGGTCTGGGCGGTGGTGCGACGGGAGGAGCCGGCGGTGCCGGAGACGGCGACGTTCTTGTTGGAACCGGTGGTGCAGGTGTTCGCGAAGGACACGGTCTTGGTCTGGAGCGTGACGTCATCGCCGTCCGAAGCATCCTTGGAGCCAAGCACGGAAATCTTGGCGTCCTTGCAGTTCAGCGTGGCGACCTTGTAGGTCTTGACGAAGTTGGAGCCGTCCTTCGAGAACGTGGACGTGACCTCTTCCCAGTTCGTGTGCACGTAGGCGGCCGCGGTCACGGAGGAGATCTGCGTGTTGTCGTAGGCGATGGCGACGTACGGGTACTTCTGCGCGGTGGCCTCGTCGATGGTCACGGTGATGGTGGCGACGCCTTCGGAGGTGCCCGGAGTGATGGTCGCGGAGTAGTCGGCGGCCATGGCGGTCGGTGCGAGGGCGAACACGGAGAGCAGCATTGCGGCGAACGCCGTGACGATGGCGGTAATCTTCTTCATCTCTGTTTTCCTTCCAGTGCGCAAATCCCCTTTGCGCATTACATCTTCAAGTCTTCTGTTATCGGATGGGAGATCGTCTCGTTCCTTCTCCCACTGGTTGCCACCCTAGCACGCGGGTTGACAAAACGGTATGGGTTCAGGTTAACAACCGGGTAACATGATGGAAGCGAACCCCGCAGGCGCGTCAGCACAACGCCTGCACAGGGTTTTCGAATAATGAGATTTTTGATACCGGTTTCAGCCGATGCCGAAACGGAGACCGGAACCACCGATAATTCGGCAAGGAGCATCGATGTCCGACGAGACGAAATCAGCCGCGAATGTGACGGACCGCACAGACACCCCAGACACCAGCATCATCGACCTCGAGGCCATCGACGAGAGTGTGCCGCTGACGGCCGTCGAAGCCCCGAAGGAGCATCATCACGGCAAGCGCATGAGCAAGGAGCATATCCAGCGGATCAGGCGCCGTCACCGTCGCGAACGGTTCCTGTTCCGTCTGGACATGGTCCTGCTCATCATCGTCTGCCTCGGCGGCGCGGGTACGCTCCTCGCCCTGGAGGCCCTCCAGTAGGCAGCCAGCCGGAAGCCGGCCCGCGCCGGTACTCCCCTACTTCACCAGCGGCGTCTGCCGCACCACGGTCTGGCCGGAGACCGAACCCGGCGCGGTCACCACGGTCGCGGTGATCGTGGTGCTCTCCCCCGGCGCGAGACTCACCTGCTTGCCGATCACGGTGAGCCCGTCGTGCAGCGCGTAGACGTCGCCCTTGGCCTTGTCGGAGCCGGCCGCATAGGAGGGGATGCCGCCGCCGGCAGGCGCGTACAGGTAGGTGATGAACTGGATGTGCCCCTTCTCGGCGCCGTTCTCCAGCGAGCCGATCACATAGGAGGGCAGCGAATCCACCTGCGAGGCGTCGAGCGTGTTGGTCATCGTGATTGTGATCTCATGCTCCTCGCTGCCGTTCTCATAGGTCTTGACGAGCTTGTCCTTCACGTCGCGACGGAGGTACCAGTCCATCTTCGAGGCCATCGCGTCGTTGTAGTACACGCCGATCACCTGCTTCGGCGCCGCGCCCTCGATGTCGAGGTACGAACCGGAGTCCTTGGTGACGAGCGTGCCGCCCACCGTGGTCCCGGCGAGCAGCTTCTGTTCGTCCTTGTCCGCGCTCCACACGTACAGATGCCCGTCGTTCGCCGCCGTGACGGCCTGCTTGGCGAGCGCGACGGCGTTCGTGCCGGACGAGTGCATCACCTTGCCGAACGCCGCTTTGGCGGCGTCGGAGAAGAACGCGTCCTGGTCGTCGCCATCGTGCAGATTGCGGTAGACGTCGCTCAGGAGGATGGACACGGTGTGCGTCCCGTCGAGCGTGGCCTTGTAGTCGCCGCGCGAGACCTCCACCGAACCGGTGACGGAGAGCAGTTTCTGCAGGAGCACCGGATCGACGGCGATGACGCCGTCCACCTGGTCGCCGTACTTGTCCTTCCACATGGCGGCCGAAAGTTCGCCCACACGCGCGAAGTCGGGGGTGAAGTTCACGTCCTGCATGAACTCGCCGAGACGGTCGCCGTAGACCCTCTTCTCGTCGTCGGTGAGGCTCACGATCGGGTCCTTGCGCGAGTCGAATTCGGAGGCGGGCACGAAGTCGTGCATCGTGATGGCGCCGTCGCGCACGGTCACGAGTCCCAGCGAGCCGGCGATGCCACCGGTGGCGCGGATCTCCGCGTTGTTCTGCGCGAGAATCAGATAGTTGCGCGAGCCGCCATCGCCGGAACCGGAGCCGGAGTCGCCGGAACCCAGCATGCCGGACAGGACCTGCGCGCCGCGCGCCAGGGAATCGCTGATTTTCGCGAACGAGAGGAACGATTCGCGCGCCGGGTCCAGCTGGTGTTGCAGCGCGCCCAGCGTCACGCCGTCGATGGACTGGAGCTCGCTGTTCGCTTTGAGCACGTAGCCGTTCGCCTTGGCGAGCTTCGGCGCGGCCGTGTCGAGCCCGGGCACGCTGATCTTGCCGTCGGCCACGCTGACCGTGCCCGGGTTCACGTCGTCCGCCGCGTCGGCGAGGAGCGGCAGCGCGTCGTCGGCGACGGTGTGCAGCGCGTCCACGGTGGAGCGGATGGCCTGGACGTCGCCGCCGTAACGCGGCAGGTGCGCCATCATCGCCCAGATCGGGTTCGACGTGTGCGCGTAGGCGGCGTCCACGTGCCGTTGCAGTTCGTCGACGGCGCCGTCGAGCTTCGACGCGGCGCCATCCTCGGCGATGTTCAGGCCGCGCACGTCGGACACGCTGGCGGCGGCCGATTTCACTTCCTTGGCGACGATGGCCGCGGAGACGGCGAAATACGCGCCGACGAGGATGATCGCGGACAGCACGACCGCCACGATGACGAGCAGTGTGTCACGCAGGACACGCTTCTCGCGGTGCTTCAGATAGCGGGGATTATGGTGTTCGGCGTCGCGCGCCTCATCGTCGCGCCCATGCTCCGGGTCGATGCTCAGTTCGTCGATTTCAGTCACAACGCCACTGTATCGTGAGGCTCACCCGTGGCGGGTACGTGCTCATTGCCACGGTATTGTCCCGACTACGCTCCTACGATGGATTCCATGCGTATTCTGTTCGTCTGCACCGGCAATGTCTCGCGTTCGGCGATGGCCGAACTGCTCGCGCCGCATTTCCTCACCGACCCTTCGCTCGAATTCGCATCGGCCGGCACGCGTGGTCTGCACGATCACGTGTTGTCGCGTGATGCGGCCGATCTGATGCGTCGCGACCATATCGACGAGGATCGGATCGCCACGTTCCGTTCCCGCCGCATCTCGCCGCAGATCGCGGGTGCCGCCGACCTGATCCTGTGCTTCGAGGAACGCCAACGCGGCGACATCGCGCTGGAGGCGCCGGTGAAGGCGCGCCGCACGTTCCTGATCACCGATTTCGCGAACCTGTGCGAGGCGGCCCAAAAAGAAGGCTGGATCGAAGGCGGGACGTTCGAGGAGCGGGCCGAGTCGGTGGTCGCCAACGCGGGCCTGCTGCGTCCGCAGCTGCCGAAGGCCGGCGACGTCGCCGATCCGCAGGGACAGGGCCTTGCGGCGTTCGTGGAGGCGCACAACATGATTGTGCGCCTGTTGAAGCGCATCGCCGCCGCGTTGGATTGATCATCATCAGGCCATCCCACGTGGCCGCGCGGTCCGAATATGAATATGACTGAGGGGTTGGAATCCTGGTTCGGATTCCAACCCCTCAGTCGTCATCAGCCATTATCGGCGCGAACCGCTCACTTGCGCTTCGGCTGGCGCGCCTGCCTGTCGTGGGCCTGCTTGGCGGGCGAAGCCGGCTGCTGGTCGGCGAGCGGCTCGGACAGCGGCTGCACGAGAATCGGCTTGGATTCGGCCGACTCCTTCTTGCCCTTCCTGCGCTTCTTGCCCTTCTTCCCGTCGTCGCCATAGCCGTAGCCGTACTGGCCGTAGCGGTAGTAGGAGCCGTAGTAGTAGTACGTGCCGTAGCCGCCGTTCTTCTTGCGGTCGGCGAGGTTGAACACGAAGCCGAGGATCGGCACGTCGAGTTCGCCGAGCTCGGTGATGGTGCCGCGCAGGGCTCGCTTGACGGCGACGCCCTTGCCGGAGACAAGCACGACGCCATTGCCCTGCTGGCCGAACACGGCGGCGTCGTTGGCGACGCTCATCGGCGAGGTGTCGATGATCACGTAATCGTACTGCTGCACGGCCTGCTTGATGAGATCGTGCATGATGGCGGAGTTGAGCAGCACGGAGGCGTTCTGGATACGCGGGCCGGCGGGCAGGACGTGCAGGTTCGGCTTCCAGTAGCGCTGGACCACGTCCCTGACGGTCGCCTGGTTGGACAGCACGTGGGCGAGGCCCACGTTGCCTTCGAGACCGAGTCGCTTGGCGACGGTCGGGCGTCGCAGGTCGGCGTCGATGAGCAGCACGGCGGCGCCGTTCTCAGCGAGCGTGGCGGCGAGGTTGCACGAGACGGTCGTCTTGCCTTCGGACGGCATGGACGAGGTGACGACGATGAGGCGGCCCTTGTCGCCGGACTTCGACGTGGTGAACGAGAGATTGGTGCGGATGCGGCGGAACTCCTCGGCGATCGCGCCGTCCGGCTTGGTCACGACGATCGGCTTCGTCTCGTTGAGGGATTCGTCCTTCGGAATCACGCCGACGACGGTCACGTCCTGCGCGACGGCCTGGAGATCGGAGATGTCCTGGATGCGGCGGGCGAGCAGGTCACGCAGCACGGCGGCGATGAGGGCGAGCACCAGACCGATGACGGCACCGGCGGCGAGGTTCAGCTTGGTGTTCGGCGAACTCGGAGCGCCCGGCACGTTGGCACGCTGCACGACCGACAATTTGACGATGGAATTGTCGCCGGAGGAGTACAGCTCGGAGGCGACCACATCGGACAGGGATTTGGCCACGCCGTTGGCGAGAGTGGCGGCCTGCTGCGGATCGGCACTGGTGACGGACACACTCAGCATGTAGGTGTCCTCCGGGTTGTTGGCGGACACCATGCCGGACAGACGACCGACGCTCAGTGAATCGTCATGCTGCGCGTCGACGACCGGCTGCAGCACCGCACCGGTCTTCACGAGGTTCGGGTAGCTCTTGAGCTGGCTGGCAATATAGGTGCCGGCCGTGGACTGCACGCCCACGTTGTTGAGGTTGGCGTCCGCGGCGATGCTGTTGTAGCT
Source organism: Bifidobacterium sp. LH_424 (assembly GCF_056356895.1). Lineage (NCBI taxonomy): Bacteria > Bacillati > Actinomycetota > Actinomycetes > Bifidobacteriales > Bifidobacteriaceae > Bifidobacterium > Bifidobacterium sp. LH_424. The sequence goes on along the minus strand of NZ_JBKEVC010000014.1, from coordinate 30,176 downwards.
GGCGAACAGCTGGGCGGTGGCCGTGTACATCTTCGTGCGGGTGAACGTGTAGCCCGCGACGGCGCCCACGGTGATCACGAAGACGAGCACGGCGACGAACCAGTGCTTGCGGATCGCCCGCAAGAGGTCGAGGATGGTCATGCCGGAGTTCTGGATCGTGCTTCCGTGACCGGCGGTGTTGTCCACGGCCGGGCGCTGTTCCGCCACGGCCACTTCATTCTGTTCGAGGGTATCCGATGTCACGGTCTCTCCTACTTCGTACTTCCTATTGTCCCGCTTCCAGACGGCCACAGAGACCGTAAGCGCGGATTGACGTCGCATTCATGTGAACCTTCAAGGCAGTATAACCGCAGGGGCGAACGCTAATCCTTCCTGCGCCATATCGCGCCCAGTTCACGCCGCAGGCTTCCCGGATGCCCGCGCAGGTTCTTGCGCAGGCGATGGAACACCGGCAGGAATCCGGTCAATCCGTTTCGGCATCGCGGATAGCGCTTCCTCGGTCAGCGCCTGGAAGGTCATGGCCTGCACCGAATGGCGCACGACCAGCCGGTACACGTCAAATCACGGTACCGTATCGGGTTTCGCATCGGCGTGGGCCCATGCAGTGCTGCCGCCATCAATGCAACGACGTATCGTCTCACCTCGTCGTGCTGCTGATTCGTGTTTTCCGGCATATCGGCGATCTGCAATTCACCTGCAACATTGCTATATGAATTATCAGGAAATAGGTGATTAATCCCATTCTTATTCGCTACAATATGAGACGATAACCAAATCATCATCGGTTTTTATCTGAATGAATTAAGGAGATCATATGGCATCCGTTCTTCAGGGTTTTGAGGAAGTCCAGCTGGTCAAGCCGGTCGGCAAGATCACGATGACGGTCACCGCCAATGCGGTGCGCTTCAACAAGGCCACTGCCCAGGTGCTCGGCTTCCCGGCGCACGTCAAGGTGCTCGTCAACGAGAAGACGAAGCAGGTGGCGATCGTCCCCACCACCGCCAAGGCGGACAACGCGGTGAAGTTCAGCAAGCCGGAAGGCAAGCAGACCGCGTCCGTGAACGTGAAGGACAAGGCCCCGCTCGCCGCGGTCTCCGCGTTCTTCGAACTGCCCGAGGCCCCAGAAGGCGAGGTCGCCTACCAGCAGGTCGTCGGCGAGTTCTACCCGAACGACAAGGCCGCCGTCTTCGACGCCGCCAAGGCCGTCGCCGGCACGATGAAGCGCCGCGGCCGCAAAAAGGCCGCCTGAGCGACTGTGCAGGTCCGGTAAACCTGTGCTATTGTCCCAAAACCGCGTTTTGGGACAATAGCCCTCCGGAATCCGCGTCGGAAACGCCGTCTATTGTCCCAACGGGACATTACGGATGAGCCGGATCCTCTCCACCATCGCCTTGCAGATCGCGTCGATGACGACCGGTGACATTCTCACGTTCGTGGCGAGCTGGTCACGGATGAGGTCCGGCACCGTGTCCAGCGCGGTCAGATCGTATCTATCCCAATTGCGGATCGATTCCAATTGCCGGTATGCGTTGGGTCTGTCACCCCAATCGTCGATCCAGAATGGTTTCGCGACGTAGTCGTCGTTCGACATCGACTCAGGCTCCATGCCATTCCAGAGGCTATCCCCACTGTCGAAGATGGGGGCCGGCCGTATCGCGAACGTCTCGACGTCGCGGATGAGGCCGAAATTGTTGTAATGCCGGTCAGTGTTGCGCAACAGAAAATCGAGGAACAGGAAATCGTCGGTGGCATGCTCTTCGGTCTCACGCGATACTCCAAGCCGCTCGCATGTGTCAAGCCAGATGGTCTTCCGCTCGTCATTGCGCCCCTCACGGAAGATATTCCTGATCTGTCCGCCGGCGATAAGCTCCTCGCTGTCGGAGAGCATTTCGTCGCAGACCGATACGCGTCTGCCCTCCGCTCGTCCGACGCGGTATTCGATGTGGTCGATGCCCAGCAGCGACGCCACCTCGTATGCGATGCGTTCGTTGTCCGGCTCCTGCCCGGTACGCCCCGCCTTGACCAGCTGCCTGACACCGTCGTCGCCGATGACCCATCGTTTCGGCAGGTCGCCGGCGCTGGTGATGTCCGGCGTGTTCACGTCGCCGATGCGCGACGAATGGCCGAGAAACAGGGCTTTGCCGAGCCGTTCGTCAAAATCGTTGTGGAAGAAGTTCACGTCCGACCATGCGAGATCGTCACGTCCGTCGGGCCTTACCCAGTATTGGTCGGACAGACTCAGTCCCATCGAACGGTCCAGCATGTCACCCGTGGGCTCGATGCCGCCGACGGCCAGCAGGGAGCGAAGACCGTCACGCGTCACGGGAATGCCGCGTCCCCGCCACCACGAGGTGATCGATTCGCCGTCCGGCTCCGGCCTGCCGTCGACGTACATGCCCAAGGGGACGCGTCGCTCGTCGAACACCTCCACCGCACGCAGCGCGTAGCCGCCGGTCTCGAAATACTCGTATTCCAGGACCGGATGGTCGCGGCACATCAGCACCCGATACCTGTCCGCCATGCTGCGCCTCCATTCATCACGGATCTGGTTCCATCCTAGCGAAGCCAAGACTCCCCTCCGTCTTGGGACCGTCGCATGATGGCGGGTGTGTTTGACAGTCATGGCATCAATCTGAAACTCCCGGCCTTCGTCCGCCGGCTCGATGTGGCCGACCGTTCCGATTACGTGTTCTATGCGGCGATCGCGCTGCTGCCGGTGGATGGCACGGTGGTCGGCGGCTATATGCCGTTCTGGACGCCGATCAGCCCGTGGCTGTTCCTGCTGTATGCGGCGTTGAACTGGAAGCTGATTCCGCAGGCGTACCGCAGGTTCCGCGTGTTCTTCCTGTTCCCGCTGTTCCTGATCGTCCTGTCGCTGGTGGGGTGGCTGACGATTGCGTTCCATCCGTTGCCGACGGCGTGGTCGCTGCTCGGCGTCTGCGGCGCGTTGGCTTGTCTGACGTCGCTGGAGATCGCCGTGCGCGTCAAACGGCTGGACTGGCGGCCGATGATCCATCTGCTCATCGCCGCCTACTGGGTGGCGTTCGCCGTGGGAGTCGTGCAGTTCCTCGCCATCCAGTTGGACGTCACGCCCGCCCGCGCGCTGTTCAGCCATGTGATGGCGCGGCAGTATATCACCGCCGATTCGCCGTGGGGAGGGAACCGCCCGCAGTTCCTGTTCGCCGAGCCGAGCTATATCGGCATGCACCTGTATGGCGTGCTGCTGCCGCTCATGTGGATGATGCGCGGCCGTGACCGCGTCTATGTCACGCGTCTGCGCGATCTCATCATCGTGTTCGCGCTCGGCAGCATCCTCATGCACGCGGGCGTGCGCATCATCATCGACACGGGCGTGGCCCTGATCGTCGCCATCGTCGAATCCACGGATTTCTGCGACAAGACGCAGGCCAGACGCGCATGGGGCATGTTTGCCGCGATAATCATCGTGGGAATGACGGTAGCGCTGGCGAACGGGCGCATCCGTTCGATACTCGTGCAGGGCCCAGTGGCCGGCGACGCCTCCTCATCCGCCCGGCTGTCGCAATCATTGTCGCCGCTCATCGCGCTGCTCCAGCATCCTGTCAATCTATTCACCGGCTTCGGCGCGGGCAATATCGCCGAAGCGAGCCGCATGGGCGTGACCGCCTCGTATGCGTTGCTCAACGGTCCTGACGCGAAGGTCCCCTGGTGGGTGTGGAAGAACTGGAGCCCGAACGACACCTCCACGATGAGCGCCTACACGAGTTTCCTCACCGAATTCGGCCTCATCGGGTTCGCCTCCCTCATCTGGCTCGTCATCCGCCACGTCACCCGTCTCCACGTCTGGAGCAAGACCACGATCTGCTGGCTCGTGCTGACCGCCTACCTCTACATCCAATTCGAAGGCTACGCGTTCTACGCCCTGCCCCTGCTCGTCTGGGTTGCCACAGGAGATCGTGTTATGGAGGGGTCGCGAGTCTATGAACTCATTCACACAAGGACGCCGTTCTAAACCGCACAACTCTCCGAATTCGTAGCGAATCATCGGCGCGAATGGAGACTCCACGCATGTACGGTTGTCTTAATCTCCTCCCACGTTCTTTGTGGATATTTGATTACGCCACGGAACATACGATAGAAAACAAGCATCGTACGAGTGAGCACATTACGGGACCATTGCGGAAAGTACTCTTCCACCCATGCCTTGGATGGGAACAATCGTCCACGCCAGTATTGGAACAAGGATTTTCTCTCCCCTTGACGTTTAAGTGCCTGGCTGAATCGGTGCTCGAATGAGCCGTAAGTGCCTCCAGCCAATACGTCCTCGAACAAGGACAGCCCATCAGCAGAGACCAACCGGTCCCATGAATCAGGCTGGTCCATAAGCGCGATGGACAGCTCACGAACGTCACGCTCAAAATCAGTCAGTCCAAGAGCCGCCAACTTGTCATGCGTTCTCGGCGAATTGACAACCTCTGCGAATTTCACACAGTAAAGGTACTGGTCCGCGAGAAATCGTAATCCAAATCCCGAATTGCGATAATGCTTGAGCATGTGTTCCAAGTGAAAAATATACTCTTCATCGGGCGTCAGTACGAACTCGTTTTGAGAGTTCTTCACCTGCTGTACCAACCTCCACGGATTGGCATAATGATTGATTTCTGTCTCATGCGCGCCGTAGCTCATTTCCGCAGCCGAAATCAACGTCCTATGCAACTCGAAATGCAGTGGCGTTTTGGCGAATGAACCATCCGGAATGGTGTGATACCCATGGTCGAACATGATTCGACCGGCAACGTCCTGTGCTTTATCTCTCCAATGCTTACGCTGTTTCCCCGTTTCCCCTCGAGCTGTCCAGCCACCATGGGCATCCGTTTCAACATACCCGATTAGCAAATCCTGATCCGACATCGATCTCATGCCCGGTTGCGGATAGTACCTTGTCACGATGATGCCTTTAAGTGGAATCCAAGAGAGTCCTGCTTTAGCAAAATCGGCGAGGATTGCCTCTCGATCCACGTCATAGCTGACCTGCTGGAACAAAGACATGTCCGCGTCGTTACGCCACCGTGCGGCAATATCATGTGGCATGTCATCCAGCATGTCTTCGGACAAGGCGGGGAATGTCAATGATTGGATGGAGTGCCGGACCGTTAATTGATAGATCTGTTCCCATGGTGCATCCGACGGTTTGGGGTCGGCTCTGCGCTCATGCAACGCAGCGGCCATCAGCGTGATAACGTACCGCTCTACCGCCCCGAACCGGGGTTCTTTCTTCTGCTCCGGCATAGTACAGAGTCTATCGCACACTTTGCTCGATCTGCGCATTCGGCAAGGTCCGGCCTTTGCCGGAAAGCAAAGTGCTTCCTGTCAGTTCAGGAAGCACCGGGCCCCTGATCGCGCGGAACCGTATCAGACGTGACCGAATTTATGGAATCCGATCGGCTGATTCAGGTGGCTGGATATGAGTGGAGCGGGCGAACTGCCCGCTCCTCATATCCAGCCACCGTCGCCGCCGGCTCTTTGCGTTACTTGCGCTTGACGAGCATCGATTTCACCTTGCCGAAGACCGAACGGCATGCGAAGACCTGCAGACCGCAAATCACGACGGTGAACACGGCGGAGACGACCAGATACGAATCCCAATGGATGACGCTGACGACCGACTGCGCGATCAGCAACACCATCGTCAGAATCACCACCGGCCAATCCACCTTGAAGGCGAGGATCTTCTTCGCAGTAATCACGCGCAGCACGAGGACCAGCGCGTTGCTGATGACCATCGCGACGCCGGCACCGTAGATGCCGGCGACGGGGATCAGCAACCATGTGCACAGCACGCTGCTCACGGCTCCGGCCACGGTGGTGGTCATCAGATGCTTCGTCTTCATCGCGGACGTGTAGACCGTGCCGTAGTACGCGTTGAGAATGTTGAAGTAGAAGGCGAGGATCATGATGGAAATCATCGGCCACGCATAGTAGAAGTCCTTCTGCAGCATGAAGGACGCGAACCACTGCGCGAGGACGATGATGACCGTGCTGACCACGGCGATGCCGCTGTGGTACAGCTTGAACACCGTGGCGAAGAAGCCCGAGATGTCCTTCTTCTTGAACTCCTGGAACGCCGACAGCTGCCACGCCTGCTGGAAGATGCCCGAGAAGGTGTTCAGCAGGTTCGGGATCTTCTGCGCTGCGGCGAACAGGCCCGACGCGCCGATGCCGATCATGCCGGTGATGAAGAATCGATTGATGCTGACGCCGATCCACCAGAACAATGCATTGGGGATCATCGGGATCGAATACGCGAGCATCTTCTTGAGCAGTTCGACGTCCGCCTTATGGAAGATCAGCCGGACGTGCTTGAACTGCCTGCCGAGCAGGATGAAGGTCAAGGCACCGCACAAGTTGCCGATGATCAGCGACCAGAAGAAGCCTTCCGTCGCGTAGCCCATCTTCGCAATCAGCAGGACGGCGAGGCCGCCGGTGACGAGCGTCGAGACGATCGAGGCGACGGGGATGAGCTTCAGTTCGTTCAGCGCACGGGCGAGCAGACCGAAGAAGTACTGGGCGGCGCTTACCACGTAGCACAGTAGGAAAAGAAGCTTGTAGTCGCCTAGGCCTCCGAAGAACGGCAAGTCGAGCAACGGGAGCAATGCCGCCACCACGATGACGCTGAGGATAATCAGCCCGACGCCGAGGGAAATGTATCGGTCCTGATGCTGACGGTCATCGATTGCGAATCGAAGCACCGCGTCCGAGGCCGACAGCGTGGCCAATGGCAACAGCAGCGCAACGACCGTGGACGACATATCCGTCACACCGAACTGCTCCGTCGTCATGTAGTACGTGTACAGCGGTACCAGGAAGAACGTGATGAGCTTGGTGGCGAACTGGCTGAACGCGAACAGGCCGGTGTTGAGCAGGAGATTCTTGTACTTGTTCAATACCGTCACTCCCCCTGCGCCTGCATGTGCAGCCCGGTGAATTCGGCGATGCTCCGGGCCATGTCGTCATAGGTTTGCTGCAGCAGCTGTCGGTTGGTCGGGAAGCTCGAGGTGTCGAATCGGACGAGCTCGCTGATGAGATCGCCAGTGACGGCCTCAGGGACCGTCAGCCTCACGTAGTCCAGATCCTTGATCCACTGGTTCACGCCTTCGACCTTGCCGTTGATGTTGTTGAAGGCGATGCACGGCGTGTGCGTGATCGCGCAGAACACCATCGCGTGGAGACGGTCGGTGATGACGAGCTGCGAGCTCTTGAACTCGCGGAGCTTGTCGCGGACCTCGTCCTCGCGCTGCGTGAGCGGGAACGAGTGGTCGGCGACCGTGTCCGTGTAGTGGTGGGACAGTCCCCGTTCGTCGAGAAGCGCGACGATATGCTTCAGCGAGGCGTCGTCGGAGACCTTCTCCTCGTCGTGGCGGAAGCACAGGGTCACACCGTCGCGTTCCCGCTGCTCGATGGGGTCGTCCAGGAACAGCGCGATGTCGGGCGTGTAGATCGTCCGACGCTCGGCGAAGCCGAACTCCTTATGCATGAAATCGTAGCTGCGACGGTCTCGCATGCAGAAGAAGGTGTTGTCGTGCGCCTGGTAGAACTCCTGCCGCCCCTTCAGGCTGGCGGCCGCCGAGTCGCCCGCGTAGAACACGGTCTGGGGGAAGTAGACGCACGGGAGGTCTCCGGCATGGGCGATCTGGCTCATGGCGTTGTCCTCCTCGTTGCCGCCCCAGAGGGTTCCCATGTAGCCGCCGCCGTGGAGGAACACCGCTTCGACGTTCGGCATGGCGGCCTTGATGTCCAGACCGTTCATGTCGCGCCACTGGGGCGCCGTGATCTCGATGATCCGGTACCCGGGGAAGTAGTGGTCGAAGAACGCGTACTCTCCCATCGTGATGGCGTGGTCGCCGAGGTTCCTGTATGCGGCGGTGTTCGCCAGGAGAATCGCCGGCTTGCTCTCGTCGTTGTGCAGGGAGGACAGGAACTCCTTGCGGTTGCGAGGCGCCTGCACGGCGTTGAGTGATCGCTTGATCAGTGATTTCGCTCCGGAAAGCACGGACATGTTACTTCCTTTCCTCTGTCTCCCCCAGCAGGCCGAGGATGGCCGAGGGGTATCGTTTCACTGCCTCGTCGAATTGCGCGTCGGTCCACTGCTGGTCAGCGCCGCGCTCCGTATCGGATGCCGCGAACTTTCTTTTCGCAACGCGGGCAACGCCCCTGAGGATGGCATCCACCTTAATACGGCTGATGTTTCCGTCCCGGTAATGGTGAATCACGCCGTTGGCGGCCTTGGTGTACTCCGCGCGAGGCTGCAGCACGTCATCGCGCACCGCGTTGTCGGCGAGCGTCTTGTCGATGTCCGCGCGGGACATCCCCGCGCGTGCGGCCGCGTCGAAGAAATCGACGATGGTGCCGCTGAGCATCTCGTAGGCCTTGTTCACGGCCGCGGGATCGTCGCCGTGGGCCTTGTGCCATGCGGGCAGCTTGGAGTATTCGGCGAGACGGACCGCGCGCATCTTCATCTGGTTCCAGTTGTTGGTGATCTGGCTGCCGCTGGCCCTGCGGATCTCGATGAACCCCTGGTTGCAGAACATGACGCGGTTCGCCAGATACGCGCACTGGTGGCGGAAGATCGATTCCATCTCCGGGCGCGTGGTGGCGAAGGTGATGTCGTTGCGCAGCACCAGATCGGCCGAATAGATGTTGGTCGCCAGCTCGTAGGGGATTTTCCAGGAGACCTGGTCATGGGTGGGGAACACGCCGTTGGTCGGGATGCGGTCGAAACGGAGGTCGCCGAGCTGCTCGTTGCCGCGCACCCGGGAGTTGACGATCATCTCGACGCCCGCGGATTCGCACTGTTCCAGGGCATGGTGCAGCTCCTCGGTGTACACGCCGGGGAACATCACATCGTCGTGGTCGAGGAAGATGATCCACTTGCCTCGCACATGAGGGTAGCCGAGATTGCGGTTCTGGCCGAGTCCGACGTTCTCGTGGGTGAAGAAGCGCACCCGGTCGTCCTGTGCGGCGTACGCCTCGCCGATCTCGCGGGTGCGGTCCTTCGAGCCGTCGTCGAGGATCAGCACCTCGAAGTCGCGGCACGGCTGGCTCAGGACGGAGTCCACCGCCTGCTTGAGGAAGTTCTCTCCGTTGTACACGGGGACCATCACCGTCACATACGGCCGGTCTTGCACGTTATCGTTCATCTTCCGTTTCCTGTCTCTTGCTGCTCTTTCACTGCTCAGGCCCGATGGTCGCCACGCTCGCTGAGGAAGGCGTCTAGCGCGGCGAACTGGCCCTGAGCGGCGGCGATCACGTCGTGCACGTCGAAGGCGACCGCGTCGCGCACGGGTGACACGGCGGCGAGTTCGTCGTCGGTGGTGCGCTTCAGGTCGACCGCGTCGGCCATGTCGAAACCGATGTCGGTGAGGACGTGCTTCGTCTTGTCGCTGTACATGATGGGCAACACGCGCGCACCGGCGACGAGTCCCAGGATCGTGGCGTGGAAGCGGGTACCGACGACGATCTCGGAGGCCGCCAGTTCCGCAAGAAGCTCATTCATATTATCCGTGTAGAACAATGAACGCACATTAACGCCCCGTCGTGAGGATTCCTCAGCCAATCGTCTCACGGCATTGTCGTCCCCTTCAGGAGCGGAGAATGAGGCCAAGACGACATCATAGCCCGCCTGCGAACACTCTCTTATGGAGCGAAGCAACCAATCCTCGTACTGGCCTTTACGGCCACATAATGCGCCGAACTTACCTTTATTCTCCAAGTCGACAACCGAAAAGAGGACCTGCTTGTGCTTGGTCGCAACCGGAAGAGCTGCGGTGAACAACACATCCGGAGCGCTCCGCACGCACTTGACGTCCGGGAACAACGCCGCGGAATAAGTTTCACGGAAACATACATCATCGCAGTACGAGTCAAAAAACCTACGATATGAATCTAAATAATGATGAGAATAATAGGGGCCAAAATTCGCGCCAAGAATAAAATAATGCCCGGCCGCTTTCGCATAAGAAATATCCTTATGCGAACGGTACAGCCTCTGCAGGGCATCTTTAATCCCTTTCTGCCTCGACTCCATATAAATGGATCCGCCAATAGTTACCATGGCATCGGCAGATGCAATCAGGCCAAGCCGCCTGTTCATCGACTCACGCGCAAGTTTAGCCTTCGCAAGAGTGCCCCCCTGGCCGTTGGCCGCACTGTCGGGAGTAATCAATTTCAGATTAGGGAAGCGTTCAATGAGATACCGATACGACGAATCAGCATAAACCTGAAAACATACATCAGGATAACGCGATAACAGAGTAAAAAGAAATAAATCATCCCCTAGATTGTGCGAGAGGAAACAATCAACGAATACAGTCTTCTTTTGCATACACACCTCAAATAATCATTATCGTACAATGGATCGAATAATGCTTCTTACACGAGTGACCATATGTAGCCCTCTATGAAGAATAGAATAAAGAATATAATGACCATCAATAATAAGACGGTACTTCAGCTGGGAAGCAGCTACCCGCTGATAATATGGGTTATCTTCCCATGAAGGGAATTTTTCCTTCATATATTCAATTAGTTTCGGTATCGCAGGAGAATGCAATCCTTCCCAATCCAGAGCTCGGACGATTCCAGCGTACCTGACCTGTTTTATTGCCTGATATTCGATTTCATCATGATATTGCGATATCGAATCGCCAGCATGCAACAGGACAAAATCCATAGCCTCCGTAATGTCCAGCAACATCTCCGGATGTGGAACATGCGTGATGCTTGAATCATGGTCGATGAAGTAGTACAAATCCACATCGAGCGCCGCAGCATTCTCCGCCGCCACCGTTAAAGAAAGAATGGAGGCGAAATCTTCGCCAATGTGGATTCCTTCGCACAGATCGATTCCGCTGGTCTCGAACAGTTCACGTTTCACCAGCTGCGCCCACATTGCGGCGCATTCCGTCATGATCTCACGTTTGTCGATCTCCCGATACTCACCGGTCCCGTGCTTCGGCGGCCAAAAATACACACCGGCTTCGGTCATACCCACGACGTTGATCTGCAGGATATCGGGCTTATGCTCTCCCAATACTTCCAGAACCCGTTGCTGAGCGTCCCAGTCCACGTAATCGTCACTATCGACGAATTCGATGTACTCTCCCCGGGCCTCTGCTATTCCACGGTTACGAGCCGAGCTTTGTCCACCGTTGGTCTTGTGAATCACACGCACCGCGTTGGGGCATCCGGCGGCGATCTCATCCAATAGGTTCGCCGTTTTGACATGTGAACCATCATCGACTGCCACGATTTCCAAGCGAGCATCTTTCGCCTGCGACAACGAGTCGAAACAAGTACGAAGGTCATCCGGCCTGGTGTTGTATACAGGAATGACCACACTCACCAAAGGTTTACTTGGACCGGTCAACTCATCTCCATTCCGTCCGATTTCGTATTCCACCATGATATCCAGCTTCCGAATGCTTACTTTCCCTGAGGCCGAATGTTCTCGTCATACAGTTTCATGAACTGTCGCACCTTATAATCCGTGGACAACGTCTTGCGGTACGTCTTGCAACGCTCCACGAAGTCATCCAGATGGGCGTCCAGTGCTGCCAAATCATCCTCGTTCCACCCATCCTTGACGATGCCGAGTTCATGACTGCGTATTTCCTCAGCATTCAATGGCACTGAGGTAGTGATCACGGGGGTGGCGCTGGCAATCGATTCCACGATAGACAGCATGCTGTTGTCTTTCGCGGTATTGACCAACATTGCCTTAGCCTCGCTCAGGTAACGTTGCAACTTGTCATGTTCCAATTGCCCCATGAATTCGATATGGTCATCCAATCCGAGCGACCGTGACAGCTTCTCCAAGTCCGCACGACGATTGCCGTCACCGATGATATACAGCTTGCAACCTGCATTATAGCGACGTACATAAGCATCGAAAGCCCTGATGATGCCGTCAATGCGTTTGCGATCAATGAGCTGGGAGACTACACAGAACGTATTCGTCTTGCGCGAAGCCGTACGGAATACGTCAAGGTTGACGCCGTGTCCGATTACGGTCTCGCTGACTCGTCGACAATAACGGGAGATGAAAGTCCGAGCTTCCTTGCTTCGTCCAACCACCAGTACCTTGCGCATGAATAATTTGGGAATCACGTTGTACCAGAATCGAGACAACATGCCACCACCCATACGGTTATGTTTGGCCATTTCATGCCAAATGATGGTTTTTTTCTTCGCGAAAATCGAGCAAATCAATGAATCGATGGAAAAGACTTCGCTAGTGATGACAAGATCGGCATCACTATGCTTCAGATAGCGGATCAAGCCAAGATTGACAGGAATACGATGAATGGGAAAGAACTTTTTCCAATAGCTCTTCAACCATACAACATCAAAAGGGAAAATAGTCTGTTTAGTCGGCTTCCACTCATCGGCGGCGACCAGAGTCATATCTATTCCGGCACGCTGGAAAGCGAGACAGAGGTCATAACTCATTGTGCTGGTGATGGTGTCGACCTTAGGAATAGAAGCATTCTCAGGCGTGTAAACAATAGGATTGACAAACAGAACTTTCATCGGACACCATTACTTTCTGCTATCTTGATATTGATACTTCTAACCAACGATTTGATGGCTTAAGAACGCCTACGCCACAAAGACCAAGCGTAGTCGATGGCTTTCTTTGCCAGAAGTGCAAAACAGGTTACACCCACGATTACTAGAGCAAGGGTCATAAGATAGTCAATTGCTGGGTTTCCCGTGAGATGTGTAAGATGCAACATATTGAGCACTTGGAAGATAAACAAGTGCGAGAGATAGATTTCGAAGCTGATTCCACTGAAGAATTTTGCAATCCGATTACTGAAAATCTTATGGTCGGATGCAATTGCGAACACCATCCAAGGAACCCACAGTACAAGTTGCTTAAGATTGGACGTCCACGCAGGACCACTGACGTACAGCAGAGGCAAAGCGGCAAGAGCAATCACCAGAGTGAAGATTCTTGCCGGCCTGCTCATTGATTCGATACGATCCTTGTAGAGGAACAGCAGTCCACCGGCGACAAAGAACATCGCTTGATAGATGAATCGGCGGTCATCCAGATTGCCGTTGGTCTTGTGGAAATAGAACACACAGGAGAGACTGAGCGCAATGGAGATGGCGAATGTTGCCCACGCACGTCGCTTGGTGCTGATGGTGTATACGAAGAACGGGAACAAGAAGTAGAAAAGGAATATGACACCAAGCGCCCAGCCTACACCGATGACTTCGATATTCAAATCGGGCAGCAGGTTAAATACCATGGTCACATCGGCGAAGGCTTCCCAGAGGGAGTCTTTCCCGCCTGTACCAATGATATCCAGCAGCACGAGAAGCGCAAAGAACGGTAAAAGCTTGGCTATTCTTTTAGTATAGAAACGTTCAGGAGTGATTTCAGCGTTCTTGATTCGATTGTAGTATCCGCAGCATAGGCCAAAACCGCTGATGATGAAGAACAATGTGACAAAAGTTCCCAGAGGATTCACGAAAGCCTGGATGACGGACATAATATCGTTTCCGTTGCTGGAATCGATACGGTACTGTCCACGAAGCATGACATGCATGATGACAATTGCGAACGCGGCAATAGATCGGAAACCGTCCAAATCGTTATAATGTCTGCTCACAGATTTTTGCGGTGAAATCATCTGTTCATGTTTCGCCATAATATTATCTTTCTTCTCTTTCTCCGTCAAATAATCTGGTATATATACTACCTAGATAATTATCTTCCAATATAGGCAAAGTAACAAGCAAGCTTCCAAAGACGATAATTACGAGTGCGTAAAGCCTTCTCTATATCCTGCCATACGAGAGATCTCTTTGTGGATAAACCGGAGAACTCGGGAGCGGAATTGATAAGATTGGAGCAAGCAAGGAAGAAGGTCCTACGATCAGCTTCGCTCCATCCCGTGATGCGGCTCGCCGCCAGGGCTCCAAACTGCCCGATAGTCTGCTCGTACAGTGTCTGACCTATATGCAATCCCAACATACGACATTGCTCTAGAGTCGCTTCGACCACCCAATAGGCATCCGCCGACTTACTCTGTTTCGCGGTATCATGCGATGCGGAGTCCTTCCGAATCCGATAGAGTGTCTGGGCGAGAGGCTGTCGTTGCTCAGAGTAAAAGGGAACTATGCAATACGCCTGCAACGTATCTTCAAACCAGTACCCCTCAAGAAAACGAAGGTTACGCCATACGGAGGCACGATACATACGACCCCAAGGCATGCCGCAACTTCCAATTTGGTACGGCTTTGAAATCGTCTTGCCCGATTCGTTTACCCTGATGTAGGACCCGGACACATAATCGGCTCCCGATGAATCAATGGCTTTCATCAACAGATCAATAGCGTTCGGCGCAAGCATATCGTCCGGGTCCAGGAACATGACATTACGGCCATGTATATGATTCAATCCCGTATTTCGTGCAGATGCCGCCCCACCATTGATTTGGCTGATGACGATAAGATTGTCATGGAGATTTTTCCAATTATTCAATTTCTCATGAGTATCATCAGTGGAACCATCATCAACGGCAATAACCTCTACCGAATAATCCGTAATTTGATTAAAAACCGATGACAAACATTCATCAATATACTTTCCAATGTTGTAGCAAGGCACCACTAAGGACACATCGTAGCTTACAGTTCGATCTCCATGATCGGAAGTGTCGGGAACATACGAAGAACGTGGATGAATACTCGACAACTTCTCGCGCACCGCAGCATCATAAGGCAGAGGAGAGGAATGGGCCGCCCCGTTCCTCATAATGCGATACAACAATCCATTTCCCGGAATACGCGGAAGCAAACGAGGCAGAACTTTTTGCATAGAAAACATAATTCAATCCACCACACATTCAAATGCTTAATTCCGCTCAAGCTTCTTAAATTCTCTTACAATAGAGAACTCCGCAAAAGAGAACCAACGAATCGCCCGCAACAGAATGTGGACGTAATCGCTAGTCGTATAATTCCAAGGCTTCACCTTACCCACAAAGTGCACAACATAAATCTCCTTTGGGGACTTTAGGTATCCTTTCCTTAGATACTCCGGAATAAGGCTAATGAACTGATTGTACGTTTCAGGAAGATGAAGATTATCCTGGTTCTTCCAATCTTTGAAGTAGTGATTGATGATATCCTGATCACCAATGCCCTGACCATTGAGCATATCGGAAGAAGGCTTTCCTTCTATGAGATTTACGAGATCACGCTCCAAGTAGCTAGAAGGTTTGAATACCATAAGGCCAGAGTTCAACTGATTCCATGACGAATTGAAATGATGGCCCGCCGCCACTGCGCTCATATGGGGTTTATCGAACAGATGATCGATATTCCTCAATACAATCATATCCGAGTCAAGATACACCAGAGTATCAAATTGAGTTAGACCGAAAATCCTGAGCTTGAAGAACGTATTACTCCAATTAGGAGAACCATTCTTGATATTGAGCTCACGAATATACTCACTTGGAACAATATCTTTAGCCGTCAATATCTGAATGGACTCGCTTCGCAGCGCTTGGACCCCTGATTCGGACATGTTAGCTGTAGTCAGCACAATAAGGGGATATGCAGACCTGACCGACTGCAATGATCGATTTAGCGCTACCACACCCGGCAAATATTTATCATCCGTACAGATTGTGATGAATGCCTTTTGAATCTTGCTTGCTCCTGTATTCATAACAAATTTCCTATCTCGTTGTGTTGTTGAATGCTTTGAAACACACAGTAATTAATAATCACGTTGCCATCGTGCAAACAATTTGGACCGTTTTGCTTCTTCAACCGATTCTCCTCTGGCGTATAGCACCATTCCAATGAAAATGTAGCAAACAGCCCAAGCGAACATTGCACTGATGGAGTCAGCCGTAGTAAGATTAAGAAAATTAAAAATCATTAACAGCGAGCAATACAGGTTCCGGCCCGTTATATTCCAATAATTATTAATGAAAAGAAGAACTGCAATCGGGCTTAGCTCGAAAGTCATACGAACAAACGCCATTTCCAAACTATGACCCAATGTTCCTTCTACTGATCCAAATCCAAAGGTTTGATAACCGTCATTCAGCAGGCTGGCAAGGAAGTCCGACCGCCCCATCGTCATTTCCGAAATGTCCAAGTGCAAAGCTGACTGCAAAGACGTTGAAGTGGGAAGCATCAGATAAAAGTAAAACATTGCAATAGCGAAAAATACTATTTTAGCAATCGGACTAAACCACTTTGGCAGACGCGCATCACGATTAAATAGTACCGGAAAGAAAAACGCTATTATCGCAAAAATGATGGCAGTTCGTTTAAACGTCGCAATGGCGAACAGTGTAGACAACACCGTAATCCACTGGCTACTTCTGTAATAGCAGAAAAAGAAGCAGAGCATGATTGCAATAGCGGAAAAATCATTAGATTCCAGTGGGGAACTGGAATCGGAGAAATTGGAAGCAAAAATATCGCTGAATGTAACGCCGCGCAATACCAGCTGCGTGATATATCCGATAACAGAGAAAATCAACGCAATCTTCATTCCATGAAACAGCTGTTCAAACGATAAGACATTCAATACGATATACGCGAATATCATAGGCGTAATAAGATTGAGAATGTCTCTTATTTGCCATTGAACGAAATGGTCTTTAGCAATAACCAAGACCAACGTGGCCATCATGAAACATAGGGCAACAGTAATCAGCTTACGGAATTCGTTCCAAAAGACACGATTCTTTTTATGCTGTATCATGTAGATGAGACCAAAAAAGATAGTAGCTCCCATAGTCAGGTACTTACTATCAGTAATCGCACCCTTCATTCCCTGTGTGACAAAAAACCCGTCAGTAAGAGCTTTCAACACAAAGGTAATGATAAAGAACGCAAATGTTGATTTCTCAAAAATATCCGCATTTCGCAGCTTCGCCTTCACATGCTGTGAAGGTATTGACGCTGAATCTACAGTCGACATCGTCATGTTTGTCACCAAATCCAGATTTTATTCGCTCTTGATATCGTTATACAGGCGGACAAGAGTCCTGATGTAATCATTCTGCTGACAACGCTCATCGACGTATTGACCACATTTTCGCTGCATATCCTGATATCGTGCGGCATTCACCTGTGCGGACTTCACCAGCGCCGCGCTCAGGTCGTCGCGGTCGCCGCTTTCGAAGCGGAATCCGGTATCGCCTTCGACGACGAGCTCGGGGATGCCGCCGATGTTCGCGCCGATCACCGGAGTCTGCGCGGCCAGCGATTCCAAGCCGGAGTACGGCATGTTCTCGCGCCATTCGGAGCACAGCACGCTGAAGCGGGCGTTGCCGACCTCGCGCTGGAGGTCCTCGCCGGTCTTGTAGCCGAGCAGCTTGATGCGGCTCTCCGCCTCCGGTCCGGCCTGCCTGACGAGGTTCTCGATGGTGGCGCGCTCGGGGCCGTCGCCCACGATGTGGAGTTTCCAGTTCCCGGGGATGGTCTGGACCCCCTCAGTCCCGTTTTGCGGGACAGCTCCCCCTGACAGGGGGCGCAGGCCGGCTGCCTGTAGGAAGGCCTTCACCAAGGTGAGGATGCCTTTCTCCTGGGAGAGGCGGCCGAAGAACAGGAAGTACGGTTCGACCGTGTCGAACTTGCCGGTGTTCGTCACCTTGTGGGCCATCGCCATCTGGCTCTCGGTCAGGAAGTTCTGGAAGGCCACGGTGCGGCCGGCGTAGCCGCCCTCGTCAAGCTTGCTCTTCATGAACTCGCTCGGCGCGATGATCTTGTCGATCTTGTCGTAGCTGTGGTGCATCTTCAGGAACTCGGCTTCGAGAAACGCGAGGCCGCTCTTCGCCTTCGAGCCCTTCACGCACGTGTTCTCCACCGCGTGGAAGAAACGGCGGTCCAGGCACCGGTCGCACACCTTGCCGTGGCCGTCGACCATCGTGTAGGCGGGGCACAGCAGGATGTAGTCGTGCGCCGTGTACACGACCGGCACATGGTGCTTCTTCAGGTACGGGGCGTCGAGGATGGACAGCGTCAGCTGGCGATGCACGTTGTTCATGTGGATGACGTCCGGCTTGAACTCCTCGAGCAGCGCCTCGAACTTGCGCTTCGACTCGAAGGAGTAGACGAGCGTGGCCGCCTCCTTCGCCTGCTGGAACGCGGAGATCTTGCCCACGTAGTCCTTCTCGGAGACGAAGTACTTGCTCCAGTAGCTCGGCTCGTTGTTCGGATGCCGCATGGAGAAGAACGCGACCTCGTGGCCGAGCGCCTTCAGGCCTTCGGCGAGCGCGAAGAAGTACGTTTCGGCACCGCCCTTGCGGTAGAAGTACTTGTTGACAAGCAGAATCCTCATCGCTTCTCCTCCCCACGGTACAGGGCGAGGGTCTGGTCGACCACCTTGTCCCAGCTGTACTTGCCGGTGATGTAGTCGGCCGCGCCGGCCTTGAACCCGACCACGCGATCCGGGTGCGCGATGAGGTCGCCGAGCTTGTCGGCCAGATCGTCCGTGTCGCCCTTGCGGAACGTCACCGCATGGTCGCCGACCACTTCCGCGCACTCCGGGATGTCGGAGGTCAGGCAGCAGTTGCCGTAGCTCATCGCCTCGAGGAGGCTCATCGGCATGCCTTCCAGATCGGAGGGCAGCACGTACACGTAGGCGTTGCTGTAGAGCTCCGCCAGTTCCTCGCCCTGCGTGAATCCGGTGAGCACGATGCGCGAATCGGCGGCAGCGGCGGCCTTGATGGACTCGTAGTATTCGGCGGAATCGGACGCGCCGCCGGCGATGACCAGCTTCTTGTCCGTGTCGAGGCGCCTGAACGCGTCGATCAGGTAGTGCACGCCCTTCTCCGGCACGATGCGGCCGAGGAACAGCACGTAGCCGTCCTTCTCGAGACCGTACTTGCGCGTGATCGCGTCCGCCGGGACCTGCTCGTTGCGCTCGATGCCGTTCGGCACGAACCGCACGTCGCGACCGTACGTGTCCTTGAAGTACTGTTGCACGTTGCGGCTGAGCACGATCACCTCATCGGCGCATTTCGCGGCCGTGCGCTCGCCCAACTTCAGATACGTGGATGCGAATTTGCCCCACTTCGCACGCTGCCAGTCGAGGCCGTGGATCGTCGCGACCGTGCGGATGCCGAACCAGTGCGCGAGGCGCAGCGGCACGCACGGGCCCTCCGCATGGTAGTGAATCACGTCGGGGCGCGCCTTGATTGCCTTGAGCGTGGCGAAGAACGACGACGTGAGCGCCGCCAGACCCTTCGCGTCGATCGTCGTGACGGGGATGACCTTCACGCCCTTGTACACATACGGCTTGTCGCTTTCGTTCGACTGGTTGTCGAACTCCTCGCCGGCCACGTTGTGGCCCTTGCGGTTGTACACGACGACCTGTTCGCCGCGTGCCGCCATACGGGTGGACAGCTCGTCCACCACGATCTCAATGCCACCCTCGCGCGATGGGATGCGCTTATGGCCGATCATCGCAATTCGCATACCGAAATCCTTGGAAACACTCACGCCGCGGTGAAGAAACCGGCATGACGGCCGCTGAAGCCCGGACCACTGCTCTTCACTCGCTCCTCCTGCCTGTGGACGCGCCCAAACGGGCACGCGACATCACAAACCGTTTCCGACTATATCGCAAGGGGGCTACCCGCTCCCCGTCATGCCCGCCCCCGTCACATCCGCTCCCCCACCTGCGCCCACCAGCCAACGGTCCCCGGCTTCGCCGTTGCCTTGCGCTGTCTTTCAGCGGCCCAAACCGAGTGCGCGCATCAGATGCGCCATGGACGAAGAGGGATTATTCTCAGGAAAACGGTTGACACCCTCATGCTGTTGGTCCAGCTTCAAGGCGTGCCGGCATGCCGTCTCCGCATGCTCGACATACCAATCACCGTCATAACGAGTCTTCCCTACCACGCCGTCAAGGCTTTTGCCTTTGCTGCCGTCGAGCCGGTGCCGCTCATCTTCGGCTTCCTCATTGAGCAATGCCCGTCGTTCAAGCTTATGATGCAGAATCAGCCATAGCTCGAAGGTAGGGTTCGATACCGCGCATTCGATGCCCGGCCAGTCATCGGCCTCCTTCAGGACAGCCTCCAACTTGGGATGATGCGCCTTCGGATTGCTTTTCGGCCATTCCACGTCGAACACGCACCAGCACTGATCCACCTCCTTATCGGCGCGCTTCATGCGGATGGCCGCCTTCATCAGTTTGCTTGGAGCCCCATGGAGGTCTTCGATGTCCAGTCGGAAACGCTCACGGATGGCGGGGAGTCTCCTGACCGCGTTGAAGTATTCGACCTCGGTCACCTCGCCTTCAGTGAATAACGCGATTACGGTCTTCTCCTTTCGGGTTCCCCTGCTTCGCTTCAGGCTCTTTGGCTGGTCATGACGCCCCATCAGGCGATCACCCCTTTGCTACGCAGGAAATCAGCCAAATCGAGTTCCGGGATTCCTCCAAAACGACCATGCCTGTAACCGGATTCCAAGTCAATGGAATCCTTCACCCTCTGACTGTCGAAAGATGTCAACGGGTATAGCGTCGTGGCTCCATCGTGCTTTTCCGTCAGCCAAATCTCATCACTTTTCAGATACTGCATAAGACTCGTATCGTGGGACGTGAACACCAACTGGGCACCATGAGGATTCGTATCCTCATCTTGGAAGAAACGCAGCAGCTGCGCCGCCAGCACCGGATGCAGACTCGCATCCAACTCATCGAACACTAGGGGCGCTCCAGCATCCAGCGCTGCAATGGTCGGGCCGATCAATCTGAACCATGCTCTCGTACCTTCGGACTCCTGTCTGAAATCCAACGGGGAGTCACCGTGGGGAGAAGCATGCAGCAGTTCCACTTTTTTGCGTTTGCGTCTCGAAACCGTAGTATCCTCGACGACCCGCACATCGCGAATACCCAAATCCGCCATGCGCAACCATGCCAAAGCACGCTCGCGCTGCTCCGTACCGTTCGTGTCGAACTCGGGAGAATCGAAGTCGAACAACGAGGGCTGCACAATCAGGCTGTCATCGAACAGGTCACGCGTGTTTGCATCTGTAATCAGCATGGACATGGTGGCATATCGTGCGGAGGATTCTCCAAGGAACTGCATGGACTGAATGGCCCCCAGCAGGCCGGAGAGAGAGACTTCATCGTATCGCCGCGCGATGGACATCACCAGCGTTCTCGGCGTCAACAACTCTTCAATCGCGGTCTTCCGCTGGACGCTGTCATCGAATCGTAGGATATCCTCTTCCCTCTCGAACAGGCAGATCCGATTCCCCTCACGTGTCGCATACACGGACTCATAGTGAATGCACTCACGATTCGCCTCCAGATAGTATTCATAGTGAACACCATCTACCAGCATCTCCAATTCAAAAGCACTGGGATGACCGTCGTCGCTGGAAAAAGCGAATGGGTCAAGGGGGATGCTGTCATCCCAGAATTGCAATGAGGTCATTACGGCATACTTCAGCCACTGGAGCGAAAGCAGCACATTCGACTTGCCCGAGGCGTTGGCACCGTATATGGCCGCCTCCGGCAGAAGTCCCACACCCAAAGACTTCTGATACAGCGGGGATTCGGCGTTCTCGTCGGCCGAAACCATGGACAGCTCCATGCGCTCGTCTATGGACCGGAAATTCGAAACCGCGAATCTGATAAGCATGCCATCACTCTACGTCACGGCTCATACCGGTGCGATTGGCGAAGGTTCCCGAGGGCTCTGTCCACATTGCCGGTACGGGTTGCGGCGCGGCGGCGTGGCTCCATACGGTGGCTCCATGGACACCATCATCGACGATATGAATCCGACGGCCGCACCGCGCACCCCGGCCACACCGGAAGCACCGCACGCGCCGAGCATGCGCGAGACGCTGGCGCAACGCAGGCAGGAGACGCTGCGCCGCTGTCTTACGGAGACCGAACGACGTGGCAAACCGCTCCTGTTCGGCATGACCACCGCGCTCCAACTCCACGCCATCCCCCTGCCGGACCATTGCGGGCTCGACGTCGCGAAACTCCACACCGTCGCCCCCACCCGCAACGGACGCACACGGCCGAACGATCCGAACGTGCAATCGCATGTGTGGAAGCACACCTCGCGTTCCATCCCGTTCGGCAACCAGGTGATGGCGCTCCATCCGTTCCATGCGTGGGCGCAGCTGTCGCCGCACCTGTCGCTGGAATCGCTGATCGTCCTCGGCGATGCCGTCGTCACCGCCATGCATCGCACGCCGTTCCTCGCGCGCGGACGCGATGCCGCGACGATCCTCGACGGATTCCGCACATACATCCCGAAAATCACCCGGTTCCGAGGCCGGGCACGCGCCATGCTCGCACTCCCGCTGATCATGGCGAACGTGGACTCGCCCACGGAATCCCGGCAACGGCTGTCGCTGATGGCGCACGGCATCCCCGCGCCGGTGCCCAATCACGTCGTGCCGGACGTGACGTTCGCCTCGGGTGCGGCCATGACGCTGGACATGGCGTGGCCGGAATACCACGTCGCCGTGGAATACGACGGCGACCATCACCGCACAGACAGACGGCAGTGGCGGCGCGATCAGGAGAAACGCAACGCGCTGCGAAGCCGGTCGTGGGTCATTCTCGAGGCGACCGCGAACAGTCTCGCTGGGGAGGAGGCGCGCGCGGAGTTCGCGTTCCGCGTGGGACGCGAACTCGCGAAACGCGGCGCGGACATGTCGTTCTCGCTCACCGCGCGCCCGCTCGAGCGGCTCGCGCGATAACCGCGTTACGCGCGGACGCGCATTACGCGGGTGCGGGGCACGGACGCGCGGTAGCGTGCCACATAAGCACGCGCGGAGTGAAGTGTGGCACGCAGGGTGCGTCACGTAACGCGGCAAAGTGGCTGCGACGCTGTTGCGTGGCACGATTTCGCGCGTTTCCCGCGCGATTCCGTGCCACGCAATGCGAATCCTCATGATTTCGCGCGATTGTGGCGTAACGTCGTGCCACACTTACGCGATTCGACCCCGCAATCACGTTGCGTGGCACGATTCCCTGCCACGCAACGCGGATTATCGAGGATTACGGGGTTGCGTGGCACAGAACCGTGCCACACAACCCGACGCAACCGAGTTGTGGCACTTGCTATGGCCTGCGACCATGCGCGCACGCCGCGCCACGCGCATATCACGGTTCCGTACGCGCATAATCACGCGCGACATGCCGCATGCCACGCGCAACGCGCCCGCACATAAACGAACGTGGGCGGCCCGAACGGACCGCCCACGCACACGCACTCTACGCTTCACGCGCACTATACGCGCGATACTTACTCAGTACGCGCCCTTGTGGCTGAGCACGGCGCCCACCGTGCGGAACATGAGCACGATGTCGCCCAGAATCGACCAGTTCTGCACATACGCCACGTCGAGCGCCTCGCTCTCCTCGGCGGTCAGGTCGGAACGGCCGGACACCTGCCACGGGCCGGTGATGCCGGGCTTGACGAGCATGCGCGTCGCGTACAGCTTGTTGTAGCGCTCGTACTCCTCGGGCAGCGGCGGGCGCGGGCCCACGACGGACATGTCGCCCCTGAACACGTTGAGGAACTGCGGCAGCTCGTCGATCGAGAAGCGGCGGATGAAATGGCCCACCTTGGTGATGCGCGGATCGTCCTTCATCTTGAAGATGAAGCGGTCCTCCTGGCCGCTTTCCTCGGCGAGCTTCGCCTTGAGCTCATCGGCGTTGGTCACCATGGAGCGGAACTTGAGCATGCGGAACGGCTTGCCGCGCAAGCCGATGCGCTCCTGCGAGTAGAACACGGGGCCGCCGTCGGTCACCTTGATGGCGATCGCGACGGGCAACGTGATGATGAGCGAGCACAGGATCGCGAGCGTCGAGACGATCAGGTCGAACGCGCGCTTGACGATCGTGGTGGCCGGACCGTACTGGGCGAGGCGTTGCGTGATGATCGTCGTGCCCTGGATGGAACGCACCTGGATCTCGTGGTTGGTGGTGTCGGCGGCGGAGGCGACGAGCGCGGTCTCGAGGCCGAGCGATTCCATGCGCACGGAGAAGATGTTGAAGTTGTCGGAGAATCGGCGCAGCACGTCGGTCACCATCACGGTCTGCGCGTTCATGCCGACCATGCGCTCGGCGAGCGAGTGGTCGTCGTATTCGAGCACGGGCAGGCGGGAGCCCCAGTTGGCGAACACCTCGCGGTCGATCGCCTCGTGGTCGTGGTCGGGGAGGATGGTGCCGGTCTCCTTGTCGAGGAGGATCGGGCACACGGCGACGGGCCGGTAGTTGAGCTGTTCCCTCTTGGCGAGGAACCGGAGCATACGGCCGATGCCGTGCGGCGAGCCGACGATCACGGTGCCGTACGCGTAGCCGCCCTTCTGCCTGCTGCGCGTGATGAACAGTCGCGCGATGTAGCGTTCGATCATCGCGAACACCCACACGGGCAGGAGCAGCACGAGCGTGGTGCTGAACCACACGTCCACGTCGAGCACGTAGTTAATCGCGCACAGAATCACCCATGCCTGGATGGTGCCGAGGAACAGCAACGAGTTGAGCTGGTAGCCGTCGCCCATCACGTGGCGGTGGTAGACGCCCATCGTATTGAGGCAGCTGACGTAGACGATCGCCGCGATGATGAGGTACACGGTCAGGTTGACGTCGAAGCCGAAGCGGTCGGACACGAATCCGTCGGTCGGTTGCCACAGCATGATCACGGTGGTGGCGACGACGAGGAACACGGCCGCGTCGACGAGCGCCAATGCCAAGTTGACGAAGAAGCGCCAGTACAGGACGCGCGTCAGCTGCAGCTGGCGGGTATCGGCGAGCTGTACCGGGCCTCCGGCCGCTGGGGCGGCACTGGTTCCCACACCTGTTTGACCTGACAACACCACTGTCCGAACCTCGTTTTCCTTGTTCTCTCCCGGCACGACTCCGTCAGGAGATGCCACTGACGCTCAGCTTACCAGCACCATCTACCCAGATTCCACACATCCCGTAATACGGGCGGGGCCGGGAAACGCCGGTGCCAAGTGTTCGCGGAACGTTCGCTGGACGTTCATTTTCCGGCGATGTCCCCGCCGTCTCCCGCCCCGAGCTCCACCACCGCGTCGCAGTACTCCAGCACCTCGGCCCTGTGCGTGACGATGAGCACGGTGCGGTCGCGCAGCGCGCGGATGCGTTCGAGCATCGCGTGCTCGGTGGCGACGTCCAACGCGGACGTGGATTCGTCGAGGAGCAGCACGGGCGCGCCGCTGTAGAGCGCACGTGCGACGGCGATGCGCTGCATCTGCCCTTCGGACAGTCCCGTGCCGTGCTCGCCGAGCAGGGTCTCGTAGCCGTCCGGCAGGTTCTCGACGAATCCCGCGGCGTCGGCGATCCGGCACGCCTCGTACACGCGGTCGTCGTCGATGTGCGCCGGGTCGGGGTCGCGGTCGGCGAACGCGACGACCTCGCGGATCGTTCCGGACATCAGGTTGTTGCCTTGCGGCACGTACGCGAAGAAGCCGTGCGGCACGTCGCCGGGCGCGACGAGCGCTCCCGTATCGTCGCGCACGCCAATCGCGCCCTGCTGCGGCGCGTAGGCACCGAGCAGGAGCTTCATCACCGTGCTTTTGCCGATGCCGGAACGTCCGGTGAACGCCACGAAGTCACCTTTGCGGATGAGACAGGAGAAGTCGCGGAGCACCTGGTTGCGCCCGTACGTGAAGTCGACGTGGTCGAAGCTGAGGCCGCGTGCGCGCGCGTACAGTGCGCGCGCGTCGCCGGCCTCGCGCGGCGCCGGTGCGTGCGCACCGTGCGCGTCGCGCGTCGCGAGGCCGGTCGCGTCGCGCGCCGCGTCATCGCCGACTTCGATGAGCCGTTCCGCGCTGGCGAGCATCGCCGCGTGCTGCGGGAACATGCCGCCCATCATCGCGAACGGCGATTGGATCTGTCCGATAAGCTGGATGACGGCCATCATCGTGCCGTAGCTCAACGTGCCGTGCAGGATGCCGAAACCGCACCAGACGAATCCGATGAGATAGCCGAGGTTCATCGCGGATGACAGGCCGGTGCTCGCCACGGCGGTGACGGTGACGCGGCGCATGCGCGCACGCCGGTGCGCGTCCATGCGCCGCCCGGCGAGCGTTTCCACTTTGCCGCCGACGCCGAACGCACGGATCACGAGCAGGGATTCGAGCGCCTCCTGCATGTACGAGCGGACGCGGCCGCCCGCCTCCTGCACGCGCTTGTGGAGACGCTTGAGCAGGCCGCGCAGCAGGAAGGACGCGGACGCCATCACGCATCCGGCGACGAGGAACAGCGCGGTGAGCAGCGGCGCGAGCACGATCATCACGGCGACGACGCCGACGATGCGGATCGTCATCGACACCGCGTTGGGCACGAGCGACGTCACCGCGCCGGAGACGACGGTCACGTCGGAGGTGAGACGGTTCATGAGCTCGCCGGAATGGTATTGCTGCGTGCGGGCGAGCGGTGCGTCGAGGATGCCGGCGAACACATGCGCGCGCATGCGGTTGTCCATCGTGGCGCGGGCGCGTTCGGCGACCATGACGTTGGCGGCGCGCAGCGTGATCTGGATGATGATGGCGACGCCGAACGTCAGCGCCTCGCGGATGAACGCGGATTCGTCATGGGCGACGGCCGCATCGATCGCGCCGCGCATCATCAGCGCATATCCGACGGCGATGGCCGCCATCGCGGCCTGGAGCACGCATAGCGCGGCGACGAGGAGCGATGAGCGGCCGTAGACGCCGAGCAACCAGCGGTAGATGCGCCACGTGGGGGTGCTGGCGGGGTTCGCCTTGTGACGGGCCATGTGCGGGATCAGTAGTCGCCGGTCCATCCGCCGTCTCCGCCGTCGGTGGTGCCGGACGAGCCGGAGGTGCCGTTGTTCGTGCCGCTTCCGCTGGTACCGTTGTCGCCGAACAGCTGGGACGTGTCGGCGGAGTTGTCCTCCCCCGCGTCCGGGTCGGCGGTGGAGCCGTTGCCGCCCGTGGTGGAGCTGCCGTTGCCGGAACCAGTGCTGCTGGAACCGGCACCACCGTTGGTGCCGCTGGTGTTGCCGGAGCCATCGGTAGTGGTGGTGTTCTTGGACTTCGACGTGGAGTCGGTGCCGGACTGCTGGCTCGTGCCGTTCGAGACGGTGGTCACGTCGCCGGGGCGACCGGCGTGCGAGGTCGCGAAGGCGAACAGTCCTCCCGCAATGGCGACGGCGCAGACGGCGACGATCGCCAGCACGATCACACGTTTGCGGGAGCCGTGCGCGGCGTGCTCCGCCTTCTCGTGGGATTTCCCGGAATCATGTGTTCCGGATTCGGGTTGCGTCATCGTTGCTCTCCTTGATGATTGATGGCGATTAGCACGGGACATGCGAAAGGCGGGGAGCACGAGCCATGCTCATGCTCCCCGCCTCATCGGACGTCAGTCGTCACGCGGTGGGCGTGACGGACGGGTCGACGGCCGTCGGATCGGTCTGCGTCGTCGTGCAGTTGGTCGGGTCGAACGGGTTGCAGCCCTTGTTGTCGCTCGTGGTGATGACGTCAAGGCCGTTGAACATCGTGGCGCGCAGCCACGGCTTCTCGTATTGCATCTTTTCCATGATCATGCCTCACTTAGTCGCGTTGGTGGCTTCCTTGTACGCATCCTGAAGGGCCTGAGCGTAGGCCTTGTCCGTCCGGGACGCGTTCTGGTCGGAGAGGATGGCGTTGATTACCATGTTGACCGAACGGTACTGGACACCGTCCTCCACGCGGGCGGTGGTGCCGTCCGCGGTCTTGAACTGGACATAGAACCGGGAGACCACCTGGTCATTGTAGTTCTTCGCCGGGATGGAGGGCAGCAGCAGGCTGGTGGCGTACGAACCGTCATCGGACTCGATGTACTTGCTGCCGGCAAGGGTCAGCGGGAGACGCTTCGAAGCGTCATAGGTCGCGCCGGTACCGTAGTCCCAGCCCCACGCATAGTCGCTGAAGCCGTCGACCTTGGTCAGGCGGTAACGGAAGCGAAGTTCGGTGGTCGCGGCGTTGCCGTTGTTCGAGTTGCGCAGAGAGGCGCCGTTGAACGCGAAGAAGTCGGACGACTGCGGGACGACCACGAACTTGGAGGTGCTGACGCTGCCGGCATCGGTCACGGCATTGACGGACTGGTAGCCGTCCTTCACGTAGGACTTCGTGCCCCACTTGTCGCCATTCGCCGGGTTGGCGTACGCCGTGTTGGCCCAGCCGGTGCCGTCGAACGTGCCGCCGGAAACGGAGTAGCGGACGATGCCCTTGGCGGTATCCGCATCGTTCTGGTCGAGCAGACGCTTGGAGCTCGCATCCTTGGCGCTGTCGCCGATGCCGAAGATGCCGCCCTTGATGGTCACCTGGACGTCGCTGTTGTTCTCGGTGGCATCGTCGACCTTGATGGCGTAGGCGACGCTTTCATCGGTCTTGGCGGCGTTCTTCCACGTCGTCAGACCGTCGAAGTTGCCGCTTTCGATGGTCAGCTTCGCGGTATCGTTCACCTGAACCGCCGGACCACCGGTGACGGTGCCTGTCTTCTTGGCGGACGTGTCCTTGATGGTCAGGGCGCCATTCGCACCGCCGACGGCGAGCGCCGGGGTCTCCGCGGGCGCGGTGATGCTGTATCCGTTGAGATCCAGATCGATGGCCTTGTTGTTCAGATAGACTTGGTCCGTCTCGACGCTCTTCTGCAACGTAACGGTGGAGTTGCCACCCCATGCCGCGGAGACGGCTTCCTGCAACGTACCGTAGCTGCCGATCTCGTCACCGTTGTCGTTGCGGGTGACCGTAGCCACAGTTCCAGCGGCATTGTCGTCATCCGCGGCGTAGGCGGCCGGGGGCGGCGGCAAACAGGGCCGCTACCATGGCGAGGCCAGCTACCGCGCCGATTCCCTTCTTCATGTTCTTCACTGTCATCTTTCACCTTCGTTCTCGGTCAGTCATTCTGCCGATTCATCGTGGGAATCACGGTGCATGTCCTACACTGCACGGACGTTCATCGTTCTTCCTCTACCGGGGAGTCTAACACCCACCCGTTAACAAGGGAACAGTCATGCATGCGAATCGTCCACAGGCTGACATCGTTCGCAAACCTGTGTCGTCCGTCGGCTACGTCGCGCGACGGCCGTCACTCGCCGCCGAGGAGAGCGGTCGAGCTGGCACGGACGGCGGCGTCGCTGATTGTGCAGGAGAGGCGGTAGACGGGCACGGCGGCGAGCAGCGCGTCGAGCAGTCCGAGCGTGCCGAGCGCGGCCGCCGGGTCGGCGGGCATGTAGGTCTGTCGCGCGACGAGCGGCAGCGAGGCGGCGGTATCGAGACGGACGCACGTGTTCGCCACACCGTCGTCGTCGAGGAAACGGACCGGCGTGGCGTCGACGGGCATCGCCGCCGCGCCGCGGTCCGCCTCGTTCACCGGGCCGCCGCCGGTGGCGCGCGTTACGACGCAGATGCCGGCGAGCGGCGCGCCTACGTTACGTTGCCAGCCTTCCTTGCCCGCCCACGGCGTGCCGTACGCGATGACGCGCGGCGTCGCGGTGCCGGCGTCACCGGCCGCGGTGCCGTTCGCGCCGTTTCGCGCGTTCCGTTCGATGCGCAGAATCGGCTTGTCGCCGTTGACGATCTGCACGCGGTCGCCGAACACGCGTCGCCACAGGCTGATGTGCGTGCTTTTGCCGGTGCCGCTGGGCGCGGTGAAGATGTAGGCGCGTCCGTCCATCGCGATGGTCGCGCCATGGAAGACGAGCCGATCGTGCAGGGGCGCGTATTCGGCGATCCTGCGGAATACGGCGAGGGTTTCGAGATAGTCGTCGCGCCAGTCGCCGGGGTCGCCGACGGTGCGCTCATGGTCGATGTCCGATTGCGTGGTGACGATGGCGAGGTCGGCCGACGCGGCGTCGCGTTCGAATCCGTGCGATTCGATGAGATAGTCGGTGGCCTGACGGCGAATCCGATCGTGCATGGACCGCACCGCCACCGTCACCCCAGCCACCCGCATACAAAATTCACTCACCCCCGCATTCTACGGCACCACAGCCTCAAATACACAAAGGCCCCTCTGACTGAACTGCGCCCCGATTGCTGGACGTGGTTTATTAAGGGTACCTGATCAGGCTGTGGGGGACATGTTCCGGAATTCCTCCGGGGTGTGTCCCCCGAGTCGTTTCTGGCGTCGTTTGGTGTTC
>NZ_JBKEVC010000013.1:0-83598 GCF_056356895.1 Bifidobacterium sp. LH_424 | reverse complement strand
CGCCAAGCCGGCGCGCCGCGGCCTTATAGCCATGGCCCTCATGGAAGACACCAACGACGAGCCGCATGAAACCATCGTCATAACGACGCCTGCGATTCCCGGACATGAGAAACCGCACCTCCAATCATCGAATCCGAATTACTTCAGTCCAACAATCAGGGTGCGGTTCAGACGAGGGGGCTGTCAGACGAAGTCTGACTGGGGGAGAGACCTGAACGCAAAACGAGGGGTGGATGCCGACCCATATGTGGACCGGCATCCACCCCTCGTTTGTTCTCCCGCGTATGTCGACCGCGCTACAGCCCGGCCTCGGCGAGGGCGTGGTCGATGTCGCGGATGAGGTCGTCGGTGTCTTCGAGGCCCACGGCCAGGCGGAAGAATCCGCGATGGAACTCCTCCGGGTACAGGTACTGACGTTCGTCGTCCTCGCCGAGGAACACGATGAGGCTTTCGTCATGGCCGAGCGAGACGGCGGACGTGATTACGTTGAGCTTGCTGACGAACCGGTTGTGCCCGTCATGGTCGGTGTCAAGTCCGAACGAGAGGACGCCGCCGAAGCCCGCGTCCGGGCGGGCGAGCTGTCGCGCCGCCACGTCGTGGTGCGGATGCGATTCGAGTCCCGGGTAGGCGACGAACCGCACCTGCGGCAGGCTTTCCAGATGCTTCGCGATGGCCAGCGCGGACGCGTTGTGCTGGCGCATGCGCAACGGCAGCGTGACGGATCCGCGGTTGATGAGCCACGCGTTGAACGGCGAGATGATGCCGCCGTAGTTCACCTGGTAGGTGAAGCGGATCTGGTCGGTGAGCTCCTTGCGGGTGGCGATGGCGCCGCCGAGCGCGTCGCCGTGCCCGTTGATGTATTTGGTGAGGCTTTCGATGATGATGTCCGCGCCGAGGTCGGCGGGGCGCACGTTGAACGGCGAGTTGAACGTGTTGTCGACGGACAGCAGCGCGCCGGCGTCGTGCGCGAGCTTGGCCGCCGCCTCGATGTCCGTGACCTTGAGGGTCGGGTTGGCGGGCGTCTCGATGTGCACGAGCTTCGTGTTCGGGCGGATCGCGCGTTCGATGTTCCGCGGATCGGACGTGTCGACGATCGACGTCTCGATGCCGTACTTCTCCGGCAGGATCTGGTTGAGCAAACGGTAGGCGGCGATGTACGTCGTGTCGGAGAAGATCGCGTGGTCGCCGCGGTTCAGCAGCGTGGTGAACGTGGCGGCGAGGGCGGCGACGCCGGAAGCGAGCACGACCGCGTCCTCGGTGCCTTCCAGGTTCGCGAGCTTCGCCTCCAGATAACGCTGGTTCGGATGGCCGTTGCGCGTGTACAGGTTCACGTCGGAGCTGGACCAGTTGATGTCGGAGGGGTCGTAGGGCAGCGCGTAGGCGTTCGCCAGCGTGATCGGGCGGCGGATCGCGCCGGTCTCGGCGTCGACCCCGTTGCCGAGGTGGATGGATTTGGTCGCGAACCCGAGGGGCGTGCCGTCGAAGGATTCGCCATGATGTACGAGATCTGAGGTCATGGTTTCGGTTTACCAGCCGCGCGTCTCCCGCGCGAGTGCGCGTGGTCGGCGGGAATCCGCGGAATCGCAGGGGTTGATAGCCGCCCATAGGAAGAACCGTGCCCGCATGCCCCTCACGCTTCTCCACGCGGGGAATCCCCCCGCGCTCCGGGCCCATGGTGCGGCGAAAACCCCATGGTGCGGTGAACCGCTCATGGTGCGGTGGCGGGAAACGTTGGTATTCCGCCGTTATGGAGATTATGTGTTGCCGCACCATGGGAGTGTGGTCGGCGGTGACACGCCGGGCGGGGCGATGACCGGTGGATATCTACCGGTTTGTTGCGGGGCGTGGAAGAATGGGTGCAAGCGGTTACGGATGATCGCGGACGATTTGCGGGACATGGGCGCGTGGGTGCGGCCGTGTCCCCCGAGCGAAGGAGCGGGCCATGGGCGGTGCAGCGGTGGCGATAGTGATTGTGGTGGTGATTCTGGCGGTCGTCATCGGACTGGTCGCGTGGACGATCGCCGCCTATAACGGCCTCGTGCAGTTGCGCAATCGGGTCGGCAACGGCTGGGCGCAGATCGACGTGCAGCTGAAGCAGCGCGCCGACCTCATCCCGAACCTCGTCGAAACGGTGAAGGGGTATGCGGCGCACGAGTCCGGCGTGCTCACGCAGGTGACGGCCGCACGCGCCGGCGCGATGGCCGCCGCGGCCCCGGGCGCCACGATCGCCCAACGCGCCGCCGCCGAGAACCAGCTGTCGCGCGCGTTGCTCAACCTTACGGCCACGGCCGAGGCATATCCGCAGCTGCAAGCCAACCAGAACTTCGTGAACCTCCAGAACCAGCTGCAGGCGCTCGAGCAGAAGATCGCGTACGCGCGCCAGTTCTACAACGACGTGGTGATGAAGTACAACACGCGCATCGAGACTGTGCCGAGCAACATCATCGCGGGACTCTTCCACTTCACGCAGGCGCAGTACTTCGCCGCCGACGAGGCGAGCCGCGCCGTGCCGCAGGTGAGGTTCTGACCGGCGGCCGTACGGAACGGGGCGACAAGCTCGTGAAAGGAGGTGGACGACGATGCGCAGACGACTGATCAACGCCGTGTTCGGCGCGCTGATCGCCACGGCCGTCCTCGTGGGCATCCTCGTCATCAGCCATGTCGGCGGCGTCGACGGCGCGACGATGAGCTACCGGACCATCGACTACACGGCCGTCGCCACCGCCGACGGCGACCTCAAGGTCGTCGAGCACCTCGACTACAAGCTCAAGGCGCGCGAGGACGAGGACGGCCACACCAAACGCTGGAAGCAGCTCTACTGGCAGTACACGCTCGACCCGGAAAAGCTCACCGACATCACGGACATCAGCGTGCGCAACGCCACTACCGGCGAGACCTACACGCGCATCGAACCGCGGAACCCCGACCTTGTCGGCGACGGCACGTGGGACATCGAATACGCGAACCACTGGTACATCGCCGACGTGACCGACGGCGCCGACGACCCGCAGCCCTACGAACCCGGGGAGGACGGGCTCGCCACCGGCTACGGCGCGCCCAAGACCATCGAGATCGGCTGGAACATCCCCGCCGTCAAGGAGACCGACAGTCTGAGATTCGACGTCTCGTTCACCATGCACGACGTCGCCACGAAGCACCCGGACGTCACCACCTTCCAATGGGAGCCCATCGAAACCAGCAACCAGGTGCCCGCCGGCGTCATCACCGGCGTGGTGCGGTTCCCCGAAGGCGTCACGAAAGCCGACGCATGGAGCTGGCTGCACACCGAAAGCGTCAGCGGGACCAATACGGACGCCGAAGGCCTCACCGATGACGGCACCCTCCGCTTCACCGTCCACGACCTCAAGGCCGGCGGCTACATCAACGTCGTCGCCGCCTACGATTCCGAGCACGCCGGCACCGTGAAACGCTCCGATTCCCATATCGGGCTCGCCCGGCTCAAAGCGGACGAGAAAGCCAAGGAGCAGGCATGGCGAGACCGGCAACGCGGCGCCGCCCGACTCCGCCTCGCCACATGGGCGGGCCTCGCGCTCGCGGCCGTCGCGCTCATCGCATGGGCGCTCGCCGCCGTGTTCCGCACGCGCCGTCTCGCCGGCTACCACGGCTCCATCGAATACTGGCGTGATCCTCCCGGCGTCAGCCCCGCCTGCGCCGCCCGCCTCATCGACGCGGTCGACACGCCCCCGTCCGGCAAGACGGGGAAGACCGACAACCGTGCGCTCGCTGCGACCGTGATGGCGCTCGCCGTGAAGAAGGCCATCGCCATCTACCCCGGTTCCGCCGACCTGTACCGCGGCATCGATCTGAGCCGGGCGGACGCGGTCGGCATCTCCCGCATGATCGGCGCCGACCTGGGCAGGATCAACGCCGCGCGCTCCACCAGCACCATCGTCATCCTGCCCGCCGCACTCGGCGCGGGGCGTCCGGGGCTCGGCCTGTGCCGCTCCGAATCCGCCTGCCTGGACCTGCTCATCGCCATCTCCTACCGCGTGGGAGGCCCGGTGTTCGATCTCATGCAGATGCGCGCCGCCTGCAGGAAATGGAAGGACGGCTACAAGCCGCTCGGCGGGTTCGCCGCAGCCACGGAAAGCGAGTTCATCCTGCTCGACGCCACCCGGTCGACCGTTCCCAGCTACGCGACGCCCGGCATCCTCCTCGTGCTTCTCGGCTGCGCGCTGCTCGTCACCCCGGTCCTCACCTCGAACATCGCCGTGCAGCTGTGCGTGGGCACCCCGTCGTTCTTCACCGGCGTGTTCACGTTCCTGGCCAGCGCGCCCCTCACGCTCACCGCGCGCGGCCAGGACCTCGGCGGCAGATGCCTGGGGCTCAAACGCTATATGGAGGATTTCTCCGACTTCACCGACCGCGGCGCGGCCGACCTGGCCCTATGGGACTGGTACATGGTGTACGCGGCAGCGTTCGGCATCTCCCGGCGCATGGTGGCCGAACTCGCCAAGGCATACCCCGAGGTCGCCGACCCCGATTGGCTCGACGCGAACGGTTCCGGCTCCCTCTGGTATTGGAGCTACCGTCCGTACCGGTGGCGGAGCCGCCATGACGGTGCGGACACGTCCGGCACGTCCGGTTCCCCCATCGGTGCGGACGGATTCGGCGGGCCGGGCTCCGGCGGCTTCATGTTCGGCGGCGACTCGTTCGCGGCCGGTCTGGGCGACATCGGTTCGCAGCTGAGCTCCGGATTCGCGTCCGTCTCCTCCACGATCTCGGCCGCGGCGCCGTCCTCCGACGGCGGTTTCGGCGGGAGCGGCGGTGGAAGCGGTTTCGGCGGAGGCGGCGGCGGGTCGGGCGGCGGCTCCTCCGGTGGTCGCTGATTCGCGGAACGCCGCTATGTGATGCGCAGCGACGGGATGCTATGCGGAACGCCGCGACGTGATGCGCAGCGACGGGATGCCGCGGGATATGAACGGATGCGACGGGACACGCCGTACCGGTGGGATGATGGCGTACGGGCATGGAATCTCGAAGATCGGGGGCGACGGGACATGGCGACACGACATGGCAGGACGATGCGGCGGTCCGTCGGAAGACGGATCGGCGGCGCGCTGGTCGGCGGCCTCATCGTCGGGGGCCTTGGTCTTCGCCGTGATGTTCGCATCCGTCCACTTCGCCGTCCGGACCTCGCCGATCGGCTACCGCAGTCTCGACTACGAGATGGCGGTGCAACCCAACGGCGACCTCAAGGTCACGCAGCACATCGACGTGAGGCTCGACAAGCGCGACGGCGACGATCCGTGGAGACAGCTCTTCCAACGCTACGAGATCAACAGTTTCGATCTGACGGACATCACCGACATCTCCGTGCGCGACGCCGATACCGGCCAGACGTACACGCAGGAGGATCCGATCTCGCCGACCGACATTTCCGCCGACGCCCGATGGGACCGCTACCACGCCGGGCGCTGGTACATCGCCGACACGGACGCCCCATGGACGAACACCGGCCCGCAGGCGTACACGCCCGGCCGCGACGGACTCCCCATCTACGACGACCCCACGGCGTATCAGGACTACGCCAAGGTGCACGGCCTCGACGACTCGCCGACCAAGACCGTGGAGATCGGATGGAACATCCCCACCACCGTGAAGGCGCGCAGCATGCGCTTCGACGTGACGATGACCCTCGTGGGCACCGCCACCCTCTACCAGGACGTCGCGTCCTTCCAATGGGAGCCGATATCCATTGACAACACGATCCCCATCGGCACGGTGACCGGAACCATACGCTTCCCCGAAGGCGCCCGCGCGTCGGATTCATGGGGGTGGTTCCACTCCGCGGGAGTCTCGGAGATGTCGCGCGACACGGACGGCACCCTGCGGTTCGCCGTGCGCAACGTGAAGGCCGGGCGGCCTCTCGACATGGTCGTCGCCTACGACGCCGACGTGGCCCGGGACACCTCCCACGGCACGCGCGGCAGCCAATACAGGCCGGTCGGCACCTGGATACGGCACGATGACTGGGCGCAGCTGCCCTCGCTCAAACGGGAGGAGAGCGAGCGGGAACGGCAATGGCACGACCGTCAGCGGCGTAAGGCGACGACATGGGGCGTGGTCGCGGCGATCGGCGCGGCGCTCGCCATCGTCATGACGGCGTTCGCGCTGCGCGCGCTGCTCCGTTCGCTTCATCCCATGCCCGGCGGATCCGGCGGACCCGATGACACCACCGCGCCGGACCTCACGTATGTGCATGAGCCGCCGGATATCAGTCCGATCGGCGCCGCACGCATCGCCGAGATCCTCGGGCTGCCGGGGAAGGGCATGCCCGAAGGGCGTCGCCTGGCGGCCACCATCCTCGACCTCGCGCGCAGGGAAGCGATCGAACTCCGCACCGGTCCGGCGCAGGCCGTGACCATCACGATCCCGTCGCCGCGCCGGGAGCGTCACGACGGACCGCACCTGCGCCCGTACGAAGACAAGGCGCTGCTCCTGCTGGAAGGCGTCGCCGGACGTCTGGACCGTGACACGTTCGACCTGGACGAGATGTGCGCCGTCTGCCGTACCTGGAAGGACGGATCCGGACTGCTCGACGACTACGAGCGGGCCTGCAGGCGCGAATGCCGACGTCTCGGCGCTTCGGAACGTTCCGGGCGAATCGTCGGCGCGCTCGCCGCCGTCACCGGACTGTACGGCGTGGTCGCGGCGATCGTCGCCTGGAACGTCACCGGCGATCCCGTATCGGCGGCCATGTTCGTCGTCCCGTCGATCGCGATTGCCGTCGCCGCGGTGACGATCTGCCCCGACGAGACCCTCACCCGCAAGGGACGTCGGTACGCCCGCCGGGTGTACGGGCTCTACCGCTATCTGGAGGATTCCGGCGGTTCCGCCGATCGTGACTCCGCCGATCGTGACGCCGCCGATGCGGCGTTCCGGGACCGTCTGCTCGTGTACGCGACGGCCATGGGAGTCTCCGGCAAGGTGATGCACGGGTTCGCCGGGGCGTCCGGGGCCATCGGCGGCATCGGCGCGCAGCTGCGCGATCAGCTCGCCAGGGTCGCCGTCGCGATTTGGGCGGCGTCATCGGCAGTGTCGTCGACGTCGTCATCATCGGGCAGTGGTTCCGGCGGTGGTTCCGATGGCATCGGGAGCGACGTCGGCGATGCCGGAAGCGGCGGGTTCGACGGGACGGACGGCGGTTCCGGCGGCGGATCGTTCGGAGGCCGGTGAGATCCACGGTGAGATCCACGGTGAAATCCACGCGGATGCCTACGCTGGAACCGGCATGACGCGCGTCCGCCGCCTCACGGCCAACGAGAGAACGTGAGGCGTGACGGGCGCGACGACGACCAGCCAAGACGGGAACGCAAGGAAGGAGCGCACCATGGCGCTGTACCGCAATCTGGGACCATTCTCCACCACCGCGATCGGCCACGGCGAGATGCCGCTGACCATCGAGAACAACCGCGGGCACGAGGTCGGCATCGAAACGCTGCACGCCTCGCTTGACGCCGGCTGCCGCCACATCGACACCGCGTGGGCCTACTACACGCCCGGCGAGGAGGAACAGACCGGCGAAAAGCTCGTGCGCGAGGCGCTCGCCACGTGGAAGGGGCCGAAGAGCGAGGTGACCGTCGCCACGAAGATCGGTCTGCGCCGCGCATGGGAGGGCGACAAGCCGGTCTGGCCGCGCGACGGCAAGCCGGAGCATCTCATCGAATACGGCAAGCAGTCGGCGATGGCGCTCGGCGTCGACACCATCGACCTGCTCTACCTGCACCGCCACGATCCGGAGGTGCTGTACAACGAGTCCGTCGAGGCGCTCAAGCAGCTCGTCGACGAGGGCGTGGCCCGCGTGGCCGGCGTGTCCAACGCGTCGATCGAACAGATCGACATCGCGCGTTCGATCCTCGGCGACAAGCTCGTCGCCGTGCAGAACCAGTACTCGCCGATCCATCTGGAGACGCAGGACACGCTCGACTACTGCGCGAAGCTGGGCCTCGCGTTCGTGTGCTGGAGCCCGCTCGGCGGCTACCGCCACCCGTACGACGAATCCAAGTTCGACCCGTTCCGCGAGGTCGCGGCCGCGCACGGCGTGAGCTACCAGCAGGTCACGCTCGCGTGGGAGCTCGCCAAGGGCGACCACATGTTCGTCATCCCCGGCGCCCATCGCCCCGAGACGATTCTCGACTCCCTCAAGGCCGACCAGCTCGAACTCACCCCGGACGAGATGGCCAAGCTCGGCTGATTGCCGGTCTCATACCAATCCGGCCAGTACCTGCGCCGCCCCGGCGAACTCCTCCGGGGTGGTGTAGGCGTAGCTCAGGCGCAGGGCGTTGTCGCCCTCGAAATCGTAGATGTCGCCCGGATTGAGCAGCACGCCGCGCTCGGCGGCCTGCTGGAACAGCCGTCCCATACGCACCGGCTCGTCGAACGTGAGCCAGATGTAGAACCCGCCGTGCGGCACGTT
This sequence comes from Bifidobacterium sp. LH_424, assembly GCF_056356895.1. Lineage (NCBI taxonomy): Bacteria > Bacillati > Actinomycetota > Actinomycetes > Bifidobacteriales > Bifidobacteriaceae > Bifidobacterium > Bifidobacterium sp. LH_424. The sequence goes on along the minus strand of NZ_JBKEVC010000013.1, from coordinate 75,158 downwards.
CCAATGCGCGCGCCCGGCGAACAGCCGTTCCAGCGTCTCCAGCGCCGCGTCGCGCCGGCGGCGCAGTTCGGCGCGCAGACGCCCCAGATACTCCGTGTACAGCCCGCTTGTCAGGAACCGTGCGAACACCCATTGGCTGAGCGTGCTCGCGCCGTAGTCCATCTGCATCTTCACATCCGCGAGCCGGTGCACGATCCGCTCGTCGGCCACGATCCATCCGATGCGCAATCCCGGTGCGAGCGCCTTCGACGCGCTGCCCAGCGTGATCACCATGCCCGTCCCGTCATAGGATTTGAGCGCGCGCGGCGTGGACCCCTCGAAGACGAGATCCTGATACGCGCAATCCTCGATGATCGGCAGCCGGTGCGCCACGCACGCGTCGATAAGCGCGCGTCGGCGATTCTCGGGCATCGTCACGCCGGTCGGATTGTGGTTCGTGGGAATCGTATAGAGGACGGCGTCGCCGGCGCGCTCGTCGCGTTTCGCCATCCGCTGAGGTCCGGCCGGCGCATCCGTCTCCGTCGCGGCGGACAACAGTCCGTCCAGCGCGTCCACGTCGAGACCGTCGCCGTCCATCGGCACGCCGGCGAGCCGCATGCCCGCCGACTGGAACACCTGCAGCGACTTGATGTAGCTCGGCGCCTCCGCGTAGACGGTCGATCCGGCGGACAGCAGGCTCACCGAGATCATCTGCAATCCCTGCAATGCTCCCGAGGAGACGAGCACCTGTCCGGGGCTGCAGTCGACGCCCCAGTCGCGCATGTGCGCGGCGATCGCCTCCCGCAGCACGTCCAGACCCTCCGGCGGCGGGTAGCCGAGCGCGTCGATCTCGGCGGCCGCCTCGCCGGCCACGCGCCGCCACATGTCGCGCGGGAAGAGCCGTGGGTCGATCTCGCCGGTGCCCAGGCGCGTCTTCGTGCGGTCGAATTCGAGCCGGTTGATGGTCTGGATGGTCGCGTTGTTCGCCTTGAAGAATCCGGATGAGACGTAGTCCGCCCAGTCGGGCGCGCCGGGCAGCATCAGCGACCACGTGTTGCTCGCGATGCGCGTGCCGGCCCCGTGCCTGCCTTCGACGATGCCGTAGTCGGCGAGCTCCTGGACGGCCGCGATGATGGTGGACCGGTTCACGCCGAACGATTCGGCCAACGCGCGCTGACTGGGCAGCCTCGCGCCGATCGGCCACGCGCCGGAGGCGATGCGCCCGCACATGTAGTCGACGATCTGCTCGGTGACGGGCGTGGGACTCGTGCGGTCCGGGGCCCAGTCGATGTCGAGCGGCGTGGTACGCGGCATATGCGGCTCCTTGGTGGCTTGTCGGGTGTGGATGTTCCTCCTTGCCTCCCTCTGACGAGGGAGGTGGCATCGCGCAGCGATGACGGAGGGAGAGACCCCGGCCGTGGGCCGGTGGGGGAGGCGGATTCCGCGCCCCCTTCAGGGGGAGCTGGCGGCCGCAGGCCGGCTGAGGGGGTGTTTGGTTGGGTGGTAAATGCTTGCCTTGGCTGGTTGCCAAGTGTAATCGGTTGCGTAGGATATGGCAACGGTATTGGAATGATGCGGATTGCATGGCATGTGATTCGCATATGGCTGGTTGGCTGAATTGTGTTTGGCTGGTTTTGGCTGGGTGTGGATTGCCCAGCCAAAACCAAAAAGCCGGTTGAGGGGCTGCCGTGACTACCCCTCAGACGGCCTGCGGCCGCCAGCTCCCCTGACAAGGGGAGCCGAGAAACGGGTGGAACCGCGCGTAATGCGGGTACCGGCCACTGGCTCCCTGACCAGGGGAGCCGAGAAACGGGTGGAACCGCGCGTGACGCGGGTACCGGCCGAGGGAACGAGGAGCGAGGATGGGACTGTATATTCAAGGGCTCACGATGGGATTGGCGTACATCGCGCCGATCGGCATGCAGAACCTGTTCGTCATCAATTCGGCGTTGACGCGCACGCGCCGCAACGCGCTCATCACCGCGCTCATCGTCATCTGCTTCGACATGGCGCTGAGCCTGTCCTGCTTCTTCGGCGTGGGCGCGCTCATGCAGGCGCACCCGTGGCTGGAGAACATCGTGCTCGGTCTCGGCGGGCTCGTCGTCATCCGCATCGGCCTCGGCCTCGTCCTCCCCAAGCGTCGCACTACCGAACGCACCGCCGTCTCCGCTCCCGCCGGCGGAAGCTCCCGCGAAGCGGGTGAGGGTGGTCCGGCCGCAGGCCGCTCATCCGCGCCGGCCGGCTGTCCGGAGACCGCCCATCCCGCCGCCCGTCTCGGCGCACGCGGACTCATCGACACGATCGGCACCGCCTGCGCGGTCACCTGGTTCAACCCGCAGGCCATCATCGACGGCACGCTGATGCTCGGCGCGTTCGCCGCCACGCTGCACGCCGGGCAGACGACCCCGTTCATCACCGGCGTGGAGACCGCCTCCGTGCTGTGGTTCCTCGGCGTCACACTCGTCGTCAACGCGTTCGCCCACAAGTTCAGCCCGAAGATCATCGATATCCTCAACCGCGTGTGCGGCGGCGTCATCGCCCTCTATGGCGTCAAACTTCTCGTCGACTTCGCCCTCGCCGTCCTCTGACGCCGCCCCGTGTCCGCCCCGATCCGTCTCCCAGCGGGCCGCTACACTGTTGGGGTGATGAATACGAATGGCAACAACCCCCTGCGCATGCGCCGCAAGCCCGAAGTGCTCGCCCCGGCCGGCAACCTGCGCGGACTCAAGACCGCCGTCGACTACGGCGCGGACGCCGTCTACTGCGGCGGCAAGGCGTTCGGCATGCGCAGCGCCCCCAGGAACCTCAGCCTCGAGGACTTCGAGGAGGGCGCTCGCTACGCGCACGAGCGCGGCAGCCGCGTCTACGTGACGCTCAACGTGCTGCCCCGCAACGCCGAGGTCGAGGCGATGCGCGACTACATCGGCCAGTTGAAGGGCACCGGCATCGACGCGATGATCGTCACCGACATCGGCGTGATGATGATGGCCCACCAGATCGCCCCCGACGTCGAGCTGCACGTCTCCACCCAGGCCGGCGTCACCAACTACGGCGCCGCGCAGGCGCTCTACGAGTTCGGCGCGCGCCGCGTCGTGCTCGCCCGCGAGATGGACCTGCAGGCCGTGCGCGACATCCGCGCGCGCATCCCCGACGACATGGACATCGAATGCTTCGTGCACGGCGCGATGTGCATGGCGTTCTCCGGCCGCTGTCTGTTCTCCAACTACCTGACCGGCCGCGACGGCAACCACGGCGAGTGCGCGCAGCCCTGCCGCTGGAAGTACTCGATCGTCGAGGAGAAGCGTCCCGGCCAGTACTTCCCGATCGAACAGACCGAGGAGGGCGCGTACCTGTTCAACTCGCAGGACATGTGCATGCTCGACCACATCGACGACCTGATCGACTCCGGCGCCACCAGCCTCAAGATCGAAGGCCGTTCGAAATCCGCGTACTACATCGCCGCGATGACCAACGCGTACAAGACCGCCGTCAACGAATACATGGTTCAGCGCGGCTTCGAGACCGCGGACGGCGACGTCGTCAAGCCGTTCCGCGACCGCGTGATCCGCCCCGGCGACCCTGATTTCGCGAGCACCGCCGACGACGCGATCGAGAAGAACGCCGACCGCGCGTTCGCCGGCGTTCCCGGCGAGCCGCCGGTCGAAGGCGACTCCGAAGACGCCCCCGCCTCCGCCGTCGCGCCGTCCAGGACCGAGGACGCGGCCGCCCGCTCCGCCGGCGGCGCGCAGCTCGACCAGCTGAGCTACAAGGCCCGTTCCGCCCGCCGCAAGTCGAACACGCGCGAGGAGGTGCTGCCCGAAGGCTGGCACCACGCGAAATGCCGCCCCGCGCCGCACGTCGAACTGCCCGGCTGGCTGCTCGACGAACCCGACAAGGTGGCCCACCGCGACTACTCCACCGGCTTCTACTATCCGGAGCGCAAGGTGACGCAGAACACCAACCGCTCCGCCTACTTCCGCGCGTGGATGGTCGTCGGCGAAGTGCTCTCGTGGAGCCCGGAACGCGGCGGCCGCGCGACCATCATGAGCCGCAACAAGATCGAACCCGGCCAGGAGGTCGAATTCCTGCTGCCCGGCGAGGCCCCGCTCGCCTACACGGTGCCCGGCACCGGGCTCGAGGACGCGGACGGCGTGCCCGTCGCCGCGATCAACAACCCGGCGCACGTGTTCTCGCTGCCATGCCCGCACGAGGTGCCCGAGAACGCGGCCATCCGCTCGCGCACGAAGAAACCCACGCTGAAGGCCGAATGACCATGCACCCCTCGCAACGAAGTCCGATCCCGAAAACCGGGGAAATCGACAGCGGACCCGCCTGCGAGGGGTACCCACCCCAAGGAGACACCATCATGAGTGAAATCGACGAGACGATCCTCGACTCGAACCAGATCAGCTCCACCGACAAGGCGGGCCGCCCCATCCCCGTCACCATCCCGATCGCGCTCGCGCCCGGCGTGACCGTCGTCTACACGACGCGCCTCGGGGGACTCTCGACCGGCGACTTCGGCAACCTCAACCTCGGCGGCAAGTCCGGCGACGACCCGGAGGCCGTCCTTTCGAACCGCATCGCGCTCGCCGAGGCGGTCGGCGCACGCCTCTCGCTCGTCTCGCAGGTCCACTCCGGCAAGGCCGTCGACGTGGATGAGGCGTTCGAGATCAACACGCCGTTCGGCTTCGACGTCTCCGGCACACGCACCGGCGAGGCCGCCGCCGAAGCGACCGGCGAGCCGACCGAACCGACCACGCCGACCGAGCCGTCCGCCGCAGCGGCCGATGCCGCGCCGCACGTCGTCGAGGCCGACGGCCAGGTCACCGCACAGACCGGCGTCGCGCTCGGCATGTTCGCCGCCGACTGCCTGCCCGTGCTGTTCGCCGACCCCGTGAGCGGTGTGATCGGTGCCGCCCACTGCGGCCGTCGCGGCCTCGAACGCGGCGTCATCCAGTCGACCGTCGACCTGATGGCCGCCAAGGGCGCGAAACCGGAGAACATCGTCGCCACGCTCGGCCCGTGCATCTGCGGTGACTGCTACGAGGTGGGCGACGAGATCGCCGACACGTTCGTCAAGCGTTTCCCGCTCACCAAGACCGCGACGCGCTTCGGCGGCGCCGGCATCGACATCGCCGAGGCCGCGCGCATCGACCTCGCGTTCGCCGGCGTGCACCGCATCGTCGATTCGATGCCGCGCATCCACGCCGCCACCGAATACCTGGAGGAGGACGCCGAACTCGCCGAACTGTGCCGCGCCGACGGCGAAGGTCCGACCGAGTTGTCCGCGCGCATCGCGGCCATCCGCCACAGCATGTGCACGCTCGAGAATCCGCTGTGGTACTCGCATCGCCGCGCCGCGAAGGCTGGCAAGCGTCACGAGGGCCGTCTCCTCGCGCTCATCGTGCGCCACTGAGCCGTCGTCCCGCATAACGCCCCGCGCCCCGCGTCCGGCGGATATTCCGTGCAGATGCGCGTGTGATTTCCGTCACCGTGCCGGGGCGCGTTCTACGGTGGAGGCATTATGACTGAGAGAGAGAATATGAACCAGCCCGCGCCCGTCGTGGCGGTGGTGCTCGCCGCCGGATTCGGCACGCGATTCGACCCCGACAACCCCAAGCAGCTCGTCTCCGTCGGCGGCAAGCCGATCGTGTGCTGGAGCATCGAGGCGTTCGAGCGGTGCGCGCGCGTCACCGACATCGTCGTCGTCGTCAACCCGAAGGTGCGCGGCGAGGTGGAGCGGCTCATCGGCGAGGCCGCCTACGGCAAGGTGCGCGTCGTCATCGACGGCGGCGAGGAGCGCGTCGACAGCACGGCCGCCGCGCTCGACATGCTCGCCGCGGCCGGCATCCCCGACGAGGCGAAGATCCTCATCCACGACGCGGTGCGCCCGTTCGTCTCGCAGGAGTCGATCGACGGCTCGATCGACGCGCTCGACGAGTTCCGCGCCGCGACCGTCGCGTTCGCGTCCACCGACACCGTGCTGCTCACGCGCGACCTCGGCGACCGCAAGGTCGTCGCGAGCGTGCCGGACCGTCCGGACACGTACCGCGCGCAGACGCCGCAGTCGTTCCGTTTCGCGACGATCCGCCACGCCTACGAGCTGGCCGCCGCCGACCCGGACTTCCATCCGACCGACGACACGCGCGTCGTCGTCGACTACATGCCCGACGAGCCGGTCGCGATCGTCGCCGGCAGCGAGACGAACCTCAAGATCACGACGCTCGCCGACATCCCCGTCGCCGAGCGCATCGCCGCCGACCTCACGCACCACATGACGCGCGAGGAGGCGAAGGCGCGCATGCACGCCATGTTCGCCGGCGCCGCCGCCCAGATGCACCGCCGCTGAGCGCGCGTCGCGCGTCGCGGCGTCGCGGCGGCGGTGCGCGTGCGCGACCGGCCGGCCGCGGACGGGTACACTGGGTGCCATGCAACAGCTCAGTGTCGTGATCTCCGGCTTCGACCACTATGACGACGTCCGCGTCAACCCGTCCTACGAGGTTCCGAAACTGCTCGCCGAACGCGGCGTCGACGGGCTCGACGACGTGGAACTCAGCATCCGCGCGGTGAGCCTGCCCGTCAGCTTCGCCAAGGCGTGGCCCACGCTGCTCGCCGCCATCGAGGAGGCGAAGCCGAACATCGTCATCGCCACCGGGCTCAAGCACGCGGCACGCGGCGTGATGATGGAACGTTGCGCGACCAATCTCATGGACGCCGCCAAGCCGGACGCCGACAACGTGGCGCCGCGGCGCAGGCCGATCGATCCAGACGGTCCCGCCGCCTACTGGACGCGACTGCCGCTGCGCGCGATCATCGCCGATTTCGCGCACGACGGCATCCCCGCGACGTTGAGCTCCGACGCTGGCACGTTCGTGTGCAATTCGCTGTTCTACAACCTGCTCAACTGGGCGCACGGGCAGGAGCGCGTGCTCGCCGGATTCGTGAGCTTCCCGCTCGTCAACGAGTCGCCCCACCCGCAGCATGGCCTGCCGCTGCGCCAGCTCGTCGCCGCCGGCGGCGACGTGGTGCGCGAGACGGTGCGCTACTACCGCCGGCCCAGTTCCAAGGAGATCCTCATCGCGTGACGTGCGCATGGTGCGTGCGTGCGTGACGTGCGCGGTTGCGTGACGCGCCGGCATCGAACGAAAATGGATGATGCTGTGTGCATTACGGACGTGTTCAGCCTGTTCCCAGCCGCGATGGGATACGATTTTGCTCGATATGCCCGTAGGGCAAGGGTAGAGCGACGTGATGGAGCCGAAAGGATCAGACATGGATCAGTTCCCGATCGTGTTGAGGGGTTACGACAAGGACAAGGTGGACGAGGCCTTCGCCGCCGCGCAGGAGCGCGTGCGTCAGGCGCAGCGCACCCTCGCCGGCATGCGCGAGCAGATCGCGGCCGACGACGACCGCATCCTGCAGCTGCAGGCGCAGCTGGAGGAGGAGAAGAAGCGCAAGCCCACCAAGAACAGCTTCGCCTCGCTCGGCGCCAACGCGCAGCAGATGCTCGCCTCCGCCGAACAGACCTGCTCCGAACTGCTCGAACGTGCCAAGGCCGACGCCTCCACCACGCGCAAGGCCGCCCAGGCCCAGGCCCAGACGCTCATCAACAACGCCAAGCTCGATGCCCAGCACATCGTCGGCGACGCCAACCAGAAGGCCTCCTCGATCCTCGACCAGGCCAACAACGAGGCCGAGACCATCACCACCACCGCCCGCAACGACGTCGCCCAGCTGCGTGCCGAGACCGCGAAGAACGTCACTGAACAGCGCCAGACCGTCGAACTCGAACTGCGCAACTCCCGCGAGGAGCACAACAAGAAGCTCGCCTCCGAGCGCGCCTCGCAGGAGCGCGAGCTGTCGGACCTCAAGGCCACCGCCACCGCGCAGATCGCCGCCCAGCGCAAGAGCACCAACGAGGAGCTCTCCCGCCTCAAGTCCGAGGCGAACGACCAGATCGAGGCGGCGCTCGCCGAGGCGAACAAGAAGCTCGCCGACGTGCGCGAGCAGGTCTCCAAGATGATGACCGACGCCCAGCGCAAGGCCGGCGAGATCACCGACGAGGCCAAGTCGAAGGCGCAGGAGATCACCGACGACGCCGAAGTGCACCGCACGAAGACCATGAGCCAGGTGAACGCCGAGGTCGAGCAGATCCGCACCGACATCGCCGCCCAGCAGGAGGAGGCCACCAAGAAGGTCAGCGAGCTGCTCGACAGCCTCGAGGAGCGCCGCACCGCCGCCAAGGACGAGGCCGACAAGCTCATCAGCCAGGCCAAGACCGTGCGCGAGGAGGCCGACTCCTACGCCGCCGCCAAGCGTTCCGACGCGGACGCCCAGGCCGCCGCCATCCTCAAGAAAGCCGGCGAGGAGGCCGAGACCCAAATCGAGGAGCGCCGCACCGCCGCGCAGGTCGAGCTCGACGGCCTCAAGAAGAACATCAAGGAGCTGCAGCAGCGCGAGGCGCAGATCACGCAGCGCGTCACCGAGCTGCGCTCCATGTTCACCAACGTGTTCTCCGGATTCCTCAACGACCAGGCCGCCGCTCCGGACGTGCCGGTGAACAACGCCGTGGCCGACGGCCAGCAGGCCGACGGCGACGCCGCGCCCGCCGACGCCCCGGCCGGGAACGCCGCCGGTGCCGATGAGGTCGACGACATCCCGGAGATCACCGACGGCGACGCCGGCGACCAGCAGCAGCCGGCCGCGCAGGACGCGCAGGGCGCCGAGCAGCAGCAGTAGCTGCAGTAATAGCAGACGGCGATAGGAGCCCCTGCATGCCGACCGGGACGGGTCGGCATGCAGGGGCTCCCGTGTTTCCGTCATCGCCATACGTCGAGTAAGCTGGTCCCGGTTGTTATCCGCCCACAAGGAAATCAAGGAGATAATCGGACATGACTGAACTGCAGCCGTTGAGCACCGACGCGTTGGACACCCTGCGTGAGGAGTTCGACGCCGACGGCACCAACCGTATGGCGATGAACGCGGTGACCGCCGCCGGCATCGACACCGTTGCCAAGAACTACGATCGCGCGCGCCTGCTGCAGCGCCGCTTCTCCACCGTCGTGGACAACGGCGAGGCCACCCACCAGGACCACTCCGGCCGCTGCTGGCTGTTCAGCTCCCTGAACGTGGCCCGCTTCGTCGCGAAGAAGAACCTGAACGTCAAGGAGTTCGAGTTCTCCCAGAACTACGCGATGTACTACGACAAGCTCGAGCGCGTCAACTACTTCCTGCAGGACGTGGCCGCCCTCGTTCGCGCCGGCGAGCCCGCCGACTCCCGTCTCGTCCAGCACCTGCTCGCCGACGTGATGGGCGACGGCGGCCAGTGGACGATGGCGATGAACGTCTACAAGAAGTATGGTGCCGTACCGAAGGACCTCTACCCGGAGACCGCCTCCTCGAAGAACACGGGCGCGATGAACACGCAGCTGCGCCACATGCTGCACACCGCCGTCGCCCGCATGTTCGCCGCCGAGGCCGCCGGCGAGGACGCCCGCATCGACGAGGTCATCACCGAGGCCCGCGCCGCCGGCCACCGCATCCTCACCATCCACCTGGGCGAGCCGCCGGTCTCCTTCGATTGGGAGTGGACCGACGCCGATGGCGAGTTCCACCGCGACGGCGAGATCACGCCGCAGGAGTTCTGGAAGAAGTACGTGGGCTCCGCCGATTTGGAGAGCTACGTCTGCCTCGTCGACGATCCGCGCAAGGAGCACCCGAAGGGCCGCAAGATCGCCATCGAGCACCTCGGTAACGTGGCCGGCGGCGACGCCACCGAATACCTCAACGTGCCGAACCAGTTCATGAAGGACTGCGTGAAGAAGATCCTCGTCGAGCAGGGCATCCCGGTGTGGTTCGGCGCCGACTGCCACCCGTTCATGGACCGCGAGTCCGGCGCGTGGGCCACCGACCTGTTCGAATACGGTTCGATCTACGACTTCGACTTCGACCTCGACAAGGAGGAGCGCGTGCGCTTCGCCGACTCCGCGATGAACCACGCGATGGCGTTCGCCGGCGTGGACGTCGCCGAGGACGGCGCCACCCGCCGCTGGCGCGTCGAGAACTCCTGGGGTACGAAGATCGCCGACAAGGGCTACTTCACGATGAGCGACGATTGGTTCACCGAGTACGTCTACGAGGTCGCCGTTCCCAAGGCGCTCCTGCCCGAGGAGTACCTTAAGGCCCTCGAAGAAGATGCCATCTCCCTGCCCGCATGGGATCCGATGGGCGCTTTGGCATAGCGAAGAGTCCCCGACTTCTTTCCGGCCGGCCGTTCCACGAAACGGCCGGCCGGTTTCGCATTTCGGGCACGGCACACTACAGTGAAGTGGTCGCCGCACGGTGCGGCGCGTATCGCGCATCGCATGTCGCATGCGCATATATCGAATGACTCATGGTCAAGAAAGGAGAGTCGGCATGGCAGCACTTCGTGGTCCGGACAGTTCCGAGGACGCGCGTCGTTTGGGGGAGCAGGCCGTCTTTCCCGAGACCGTCGACGTCAACATCCGTCAGCTCGACCCGATTCCCGCGCCGCGCGCGTTCCTGAGGGAGCTGCCGCTCACCGATGAGATGAGCGAACTGGTGCTCACCTCCCGCCAGCAGATCCGCGACGTCCTGCACGGCCGCGACGACCGTCTGCTCGTCATCGTCGGCCCTTGTTCGATCCACGATCCGAAGGCCGCGCACGAGTACGCGGAGAAGCTCGCCGCCGTGAACCGCGAGCTCAACGACCGCCTGCTCATCGTCATGCGCGTGTACTTCGAGAAGCCGCGCACCACAATCGGCTGGAAGGGCCTCATCAACGACCCGGACCTCGACGGCCGGTTCAACATCCGCAAGGGCATGTGGCTGGCGCGCAAGGTGCTCACCGACGTGCTCAACCTAGGCCTTCCCACCGCGACCGAATGGCTGGACCCGATTACCCCGCAGTACATCTGCGATCTGATCAGCTGGGGCGCGATCGGCGCGCGCAACACCGAATCGCAGGTGCATCGCGAGCTCGCCTCCGGCCTGTCGATGCCGGTGGGCTTCAAGAACGCGACCGACGGCTCGATCAAGCCGGCCGCCGACTCCTGCTATGCGGCCGCGTTCGAACATCATTTCCTGTCGATCAACCTGGACGGCCGCGTCATCTCGGCGGAGACGAAGGGCAATCCGGACTGCCATCTCGTGCTACGCGGCTCGAACCACGGCCCCAACTACGACAAGGCGTCCGTCGCCCAGGCGTTGGAGGACCTGAGGAAGTCGAAGGCGTCGGGCCCGAGCGAGCATGGTCTCGTCATCGACGCGGCGCACGGCAACTGCGGCAAGGACGAGGTGCGCGAGGCCGAGGTCGTCGAGGAGATCGCGCAGCGCGTCGCCGAAGGCGAGCCGGGCATCCTCGGCGTGATGATGGAGAGCTTCCTCGTCGCCGGCCATCAGAAGCCGGCGCCGCTCGACCAGCTCGTCTACGGCCAGTCGGTGACCGACTCCTGCGTGCCGTGGAACCGCACCGAGGAGCTGCTGCACACGCTCGCCGACGCGGTCGCCGCCCGTCGCGCCTCCCGCTGAACCCATCCGCCGCACTCTCCCGCCGCGGGCGATATCCGCTATCCTTGGGCACTGGATATGTGAGCCAAGGGAGAAGCGATCGTCATGCAGCAACAGCAGCCACTCAACAAGCCGGAGGATCTGAAGGCCATCCGCGAGGCGATGGACGCGGGCAAGAACCCGCTCGTCGCCACGGACGTGCCGCGCTGGGAGGACCAGGTCGGCGTCAGCCGCATCGTGAACCGGCGCGTGCTGGAGTTCGAGGTGCTGCCTACCCCGGCCCAGGTGCTCGCCGACCTGCCGCTCGGCCCCGAGGCACAGGAGATCGTCGCCTATTCGCGCGACGAGATCCGCGCCTGCCTGTACGGGCAGGATGACCGTCTGCTCGTCGTCGTCGGCCCGTGTTCGGTGCACGATCCGGCGGCGGCGCTCGACTACGCGCGTCGTCTCGCCAAGCTCAAGGACGAGCTCGACGGCCAGCTGCTCATCGTCATGCGCGTGTACTTCGAGAAGCCGCGCACCACCGTCGGCTGGAAGGGCCTCATCAACGATCCGGACATCGACGGCTCGTGCAACATCCGCAAGGGACTGCTGCTCGCGCGCAGGACGCTGCTCGGCGTGCTCGGCGAGGGTCTCGCCGCCGCCACCGAATTCCTCGAGCCGACCAGCCCGCAGTTCATCGCCGACGCGGTCAGCTGGGGCGCGATTGGCGCGCGCAACACCGAAAGCCAGGTGCACCGCCAGCTCGCGAGCGGGCTTTCGATGCCGATCGGCTTCAAGAACGCGACCGACGGCTCGGTCAAGGCCGCGTCCGACTCCTGTTTCGCGGCCGCGCAGCAGCACACGTTCTTCGGCATCGACCATCTGGGCCGCGCCGCCGTCGTCAAGACGCTCGGCAATCCCGACTGCCACGTCGTGCTGCGTGGCGCGAGTTCCGGTCCGAACTACTCGCGCGAGGACATCGCCGCCGCGTTGGAGACGATCCGCACACGCATGCCCGCCGACTCCGCCGCCGCGCACGGCGTGATCGTCGACTGCTCGCACGGCAACTCCGGCAAGGACGAGCATCGCCAGGCGCAGGTGGTGCGCGAGATCGCCGCGCGCATCGCCGCGGGGGAGCAGGGCATCACCGGCGTGATGATGGAGAGCTTCATCGAAGGCGGCAACCAGCCGGCCGCGCCGCTCGACCAGCTCGTCTACGGCAAGTCGATCACCGACAAGTGCCTGAGCTGGGAGGATACGGAGACGCTGCTGCGTGAACTCGCCGAAGCGGTCGCCACGCGCCGCTGGCGGTGAGGGGGGCCGGGGTCTACCCCTCAGTCGGCCTGCGGCCGCCAGCTCCCCTGTCAAGGGGAGCCGAACCGGTTCTCGTACACGATCGAGCCGGCTCCCCTGTCAGGGGGAGCCGAAGCTTGGTGATGCCGAGGGGTAGCCAAAATACATGGAACGTGGTCCACAATGTGAGCAGTCTCACCGCGGGGTCCGGACGGCGAGTAGACCAATAGGCAGCACAGCGGTGTGCGGACGCCGCTGCAGCCACAAGCCGCCAGCCCGCGCTCCGCGCACCCTGCCGATTCCCCGCGGCGCGACGCATACCGCGCATGGCCCGCGGGGATGAATCCGAGAGATTCATTCAAGAGGGGTTACATCACATCATGTCCGCAACCGCAGTCGCATCCACGGCAACCTCGGCGAAGAAGGACTCCGTTCCCGAGATCATCGCCGCATCGATGGTGGGCACCGCCATCGAGTTCTACGACAACTACTGCTATTCCATCGCGTCCGCCAGCTACTTCGGCGCGATCTTCTTCCCGGCCGCCACCAAGGCCAACCCGGCCATCGGCACCATGCTCGCGTTCCTCACGTTCGCCGTGTCCTTCCTCGCCCGCCCGTTCGGCTCCATGCTGTTCGGCCACTTCGGCGACAAGATCGGCCGCAAGACCACGCTCGTCGTCGCGCTGATGACGATGGGCATCTCCACGTTCCTCGTCGGCTGCCTGCCCAGCTACGACCAGTTGGGCGTGCTCGCCATCATCATCCTGTGCATCTGCCGCGCCTGCCAGGGCGTCGGCCTCGCCGGCGAATGGTCCGGCGCCGCCCTCGTCGCCACCGAGAACGCCCCGGCCCACAAGCGCGCCCTGTACGGCTCGTTCCCGAACCTCGGCGCCCCGATCGGCTTCTTCTGCGCCTACGGCCTGAACCTGCTGCTCGACTCCACGCTCGGCCCGGAGACGATGCAGGCCTGGGGCTGGCGTGTCCCGTTCCTGTGCTCCGCCGTGCTCGTCGCCATCGGCCTGTATGTGCGTCTGCGCATGACCGAGACCCCGATCTTCCGCAAGGCCGTCGCCAACGACCGCGTCGTCAAGCACCCGCTGCGCTCGCTCGTGCCGTACTGGAAGGAAGTCCTTCTCGGCACCTTCGCCATGGGCATCACCTACACGCTGTTCTACGTGCTCGGCACCTGGTCGCTGAGCTACGGCGTCAAGGTCATGCAGCCGGCGTTCACGCAGAACGAGTACCTCGCCATGCAGATGACCTCCGTGGTCTTCTTCGCGATCTTCATCCTCATCTCCTGCGTCTACTCCGACCGCATCGGCCGCAAGAAGGTGCTCATCACCACCACCGCCCTGACGTTCGTCTTCTCGCTGTTCGCGATGCATCTGCTGCAGCACAACGTCGTCACCGTCATGGTGTTCCTGTGCGTCGGCTTCGCGCTCATGGGCTGCCTGTTCGGACCGTGCGGCGCCTACCTGCCGGAGCTCTTCCCGACCAACGTGCGCTACTCCGGCGCGGGCCTGAGCTACAACCTCGCGGCCATCCTCGGCGGCGCGTTCGCCCCGTCCATCGCCACCGCCCTGGTGCAGTCGACCGGCTCCGTCGTGTCCGTCGGCTGGTACATGGCCATCATGGCCGCCCTCGCGCTCGTCGCCCTGTTCCTCATCAAGGAGAGCAAGGACAAGGACTACGAGGCCTGAGCCCATCCGATCCACACCCCCTCAGTCGGCTTCGCCGCCGGCTCCCCCTGAAGGGGGCGCGGAGAGAGATCTGACCATAATCTCCCCTATGCTCGGTTGCGGAAACGCACATCGAGCATAGGGGAGATTTCGTATGACCGGCAAGCATATCGCGTCCGCCGCGGCGGTATCCACCAGGACCATCGCGATCATCGGCGCGCTGGACGAGGAGGTGGCGCTCATCGCCGCCGCCCTCGGGCACGTCGAACACGACCATGCCGCCAGCCTCGACGTCACTCGCGGCACGATCGCCACGAACAAGGGCGAGGAGCTCACCGTCGTCGCCACCGTGGGCGGCATGGGACTCGTCGCCGCCGCCGCGACCACGCAGCATCTCATCAGCACGTACGCGCCGGACGCCGTCATCTTCTCCGGCATCGCCGGCAACCTCAACCGCGAACTGCACGTCAACGATGTCGTGCTCGGCGGCACGCTGCGCTTCCTCGACACCGACATGCGCCTCGTCGGCCAGTGGAAGCCCGGCACGCCCGACGCGCCCGTCACCGAATTCCATTCCGACGACCATCTGCTCCACATTGCCGACGAGGCGCTTGACGCGGCCGGCACCAAGCACATCGCCGGCATCATCGCCTCCGGCAACTACTTCGTCGACTCGCCCGAGCAGGTGAGCCGCGTCATCCACGACACAGGTGCCGACGCGGTCGAGATGGAAGGCGCGGCGGTCGCGCAGGTCGCCGCGCGCAACGACGTGCCCGCGCTCGTCATCCGCGCTCTGTCCGACAACGCGGACACCGACTACGAGGTGTTCAAGGAGTTCGACATCAGCGAGTACGCGGACACCGCCGCGACTCTCGCCGTCGACATCCTGCGCCGCATGTGAGGTCGTCGCGGCCCGCTTTTCATGACGTCGTCTTTCCGGGAAGATGAACATCCGCTGAACTTACGTAGCCTGGCGTGTAACCTACGTGTTCTCCAGTTAGTCTGGAAGGGCAAACGTTTTCAGCCGGCGGCCGCGCCGACGTCCCGTCGCGCGCGCCGCCGGCCTTCCGGCAGTGAGGTGGACCATGGTCTGGTGGCAGGTGCTCGTTCTGGTCGCGCTTGTCGCGGCGGTCGCGGCGATCGCCGCCTGGCGCGACGGCATGGAGCGCGGCGAGCGCGTGGGGCGCGAGACGCGCCCGCACGTCGCCGCCCCGCTCGGCCCCGGCGACGTGCTGTTCGGCGGCGAACCGTCGGTGCGCGCACGTGAGGAGGCGTTCGTCGCGGCGATCCCCGAGGCGGTGATCCTCGTCGACGGCGAAGGCGACATCCGGTACATGACGAAGGACGCCGCGGAATTCGGCATGAACGAGTCGCGCCATCTCGCGGACGACGACGCGCTCGGCATCCTCGCGCGCGTCGCCGCGGACGGCAAGACGCGCGAACGCGAGATCGAGCTGCCGATCGAGGGCGTGCACACGATGGCCGGCGCGAACGGCAACTCCGGCCGCGGCGTCGAGGCAGGCAAGACGATGCCGTCGAACATCCGCTACCTGAGGCTCAGGGTGAGCGCGATCGGCGACGACCTGTACGCGGTCCTGCTGAGCGACATGAGCGAGCAGCGCCGGTTCGAGGCGATGCGACGCGACTTCATGACGAACGTCTCGCACGAACTCAAGACGCCGGCCGGCGCGATCTCCCTGCTCGCCGAGACGATCGGCGACGCCGCCGACGATCCGGACGCCGTGCGCTACTTCGCCGGACGCGTCTCCAAGGAGTCGACGCGGCTCACCGAACTCGTCCACCGCCTCATCGACCTGCAGAAGGCACAGGACGCGACCGGCATGCTCGATCCGAAGCGTCTCGGCGTGCTCGCCGTCGCGCGCAAGGCCATCGCCGAGAACCAGGTGCAGGCGGACGGGCGGCACATCGCGCTCGAACTGCATTACGACGGCGTGCAGGTGCCGGTCGACGCCGCCGCGCCGGGGGAGCGGGACGCGATCGTCTCGTGCGACGAGGATTCGATCACCACCGCCGTGAAGAACCTCGTCGAGAACGCGATCCACTATTCGCCCGAGCACACCACCGTGCGCATCGCCGTGGGCGCGCGCGACGGCAAGGTGCGCATCCGCGTCATCGACCAGGGCATCGGCATCCCCGCCGAATCCCTCGACCGCATTTTCGAACGCTTCTACCGGGTCGACCCGGCGCGTTCGCGGGCCACCGGCGGCACAGGGCTCGGCCTCGCCATCGTCAAGCACTGCGTCGCCGACTGCGGCGGCACCGTGTCCGTGTGGTCGCATGAGGGGGAGGGTTCGACGTTCACGATCGAGCTGCCGCTTGACGCGGACCAGACGCCGCTCGACGCGGGCGGCTCGGATGCCGCGGATGCTGCGGAAGATCGGGAAGCGAGCGCCTCAAAAAACGTAGTCAGTGATGATGTCAGCGTCTCTGATACGCATAAAGACGGGAATGAAGCCGAAACTGACGCGTGATTATTACGTAGTCGAGATTGGAGGCGGATGAACCGTGGGCGAACGACTAGGATTGTCCACGTAACAAAACAGGGGAAAGGTGATCATGACGCGCATTCTCATCGTGGAAGACGAGGAATCCTACAGGGAACCGCTGGTATACCAGCTTACGCGGGAAGGATACGACGTCTCCGCCGCCGCGACCGGCGAGGAGGGGCTCGAACTGTTCACCAAGGGCGGCATCGACTTCGTGCTGCTCGACCTCATGCTCCCCGGCATCGACGGCACCGCGCTGTGCCGCCGCATCCGCGAACAGAGCCGCGTGCCGATCATCATGCTCACCGCCAAATCCACCGAGATCGACAAGGTCGTCGGTCTCGAGCTCGGCGCCGACGACTATGTGACCAAGCCGTACTCGTTCCGCGAGCTGCTCGCGCGCATCCGCGCCGTCATGCGCCGCAACCAGCAGCCCTCCGGCTCGGGCGACGGCGCGGGGGCCGACGACCTGCCGCTCGTGTGCGGCGACATCTCCATGCAGGTCGGCCAGCATCAGGTCACTGTGCGCGGCGAGAACGTGTTCTTCCCGCTCAAGGAATTCGAGCTGCTCGAATACCTGCTGCAGAACAAGGGGCGCGTCATGACCCGCCACCAGCTCATCGACCGCATCTGGGGCTCCGACTATGTGGGCGACACCAAGACGCTCGACGTGCACGTCAAGCGCGTGCGCGCCAAGATCGAGGAGGACCCGAGCCACCCCAAGTACCTCACCACCGTGCGCGGCCTCGGCTACAAGATCGACAAGCCGGCCGCGTGACCTCACGGCCACGCGCGATTTGTCTTGCCTGCCTTTCGGCAGGCCTTCGCCTTTCAGGCCCCCTCTGACGAGGGGGCTCCCGCGAAGCGGGTGGGGGAGAGACCGGGAGTCGCCAAACTACGCGCGGGAACCCGAAAACGACGTAGGCATTGATTGCGGATTGTTCATCGTCCGTTCACTGATTTCGGCCGGCGGGAGCCGCCGGCCCCTCTAGTCTTGAAGATGTCAAGAAATGACGGACGGTTCGGAATGTGCCCTCCACACCACATCCGGATCGCCTCTTGCAAGTGATAGAGGGAAAAGAAACAATGCGTAAGAACATCCTCGTTCGCTCCATTGCCGCCCTGTCCGGCATCGTGATGCTGGCCGGCCTCGCGGCCTGCGGCGACAACACCGCCTCCACTTCCAACGGCGGCTCCGATTCCGCCACCAAGTCTGAGCCGATCTCCGGCAACTTCGCCGGCGCCGGCGCCTCCTCCCAGCAGGCCGCCGTCGAGGCCTGGACCGCCGCCTTCCAGGGCACCAACCCGGACGCCAAGATCGCCTACAACCCGTCCGGTTCCGGCGCTGGCGTCTCCACCTTCCTCACCGGCGCCACCGCGTGGGCCGGCTCCGACAAGGCCCTGTCCGACGACGAGGTCTCCCAGTCCAAGGC
Source organism: Bifidobacterium sp. LH_424 (assembly GCF_056356895.1). Lineage (NCBI taxonomy): Bacteria > Bacillati > Actinomycetota > Actinomycetes > Bifidobacteriales > Bifidobacteriaceae > Bifidobacterium > Bifidobacterium sp. LH_424. The sequence continues at coordinate 56,753 of NZ_JBKEVC010000013.1, read as the reverse complement.
CGTGTGCGCCTCCGGCACCGCCTTCGACGTGCCGGTGTACATCTCCCCGATTGCCGTGGTCTTCAACCTCAAGGGCGTGTCCGACGCCGGCAAGCACATCGACCTCGACGCCTCCACCATCGCCAAGATCTTCGACGGCAAGATCACCAAGTGGAACGACCCGGCCATCGCCGACCAGAACAAGGACCTGAAGCTGCCCGACACCGACATCACCGTCGTGCACCGCTCCGACAAGTCCGGCACCACCCAGAACTTCGTTTCCTACTTCAAGGACGCCGCCCCGAACGACTGGAGCTACGACCTGTCCGAGAACTGGCCGAACTCCGTCGGCCAGGGCGCCAAGGGCACCTCGGGCGTGATCTCCACCGTGCAGCAGGCCGACGGCACCATCGGCTACGCCGATTTCTCCCAGGTCGGCAAGCTCGGCACCGTCGCCGTGAAGGTCGGCGACACCTACAACGAGATCTCCGCCGAGGCCGGCTCCAAGGTCATCGAGGATTCCGAGCTCGACTCCTCCGCCAAGGGCGAGAACCGCGTGGTCGTTAAGATCAACCACGAGACCACCGCCAAGGGCGCCTACCCGATCGTCCTCGTGTCCTACATGATCGCCTGCCCGGCCTACAAGGACGCCAAGCAGGGCGAGTTCGCCAAGGCGTGGCTGACCTACGTGACCTCCTCCGACGGCCAGAAGGCCGCCCAAGACGCCGCTGGCTCCGCTCCGCTGCCGTCCAGCCTGACCGACAAGATCACCAAGTCGATCGAAGTCATCAAGACCAAGTGACGACCCTCACCGGCCGCCCGTACGGACGGCCCGGCACGGTCCGATTAGCTTAACTGAAGACACCGAATCTGTGAGCCGCAGTCGTGCGAACGGCTGCGGCTCACAGCCGGTTTCGGAAACCGTGCCATGAAGGTCCTCACGCACTCGCAACACGCACCAATTTCCACTAAGGAGAATCCGTGAGTTCGCAAGACACACCGGTCATGCAGCCGGCCGGCGGCAAAACGGCGGACAAGGTGTTCAAGGGCATCGCGTATGCCTGCGGCATCCTGATCCTCGTCGTGCTCGCCGCCGTGTTCCTGTTCCTCTTCTTCCGCGCGTGGCCGCTCATCGGCGGTGACCAGGCCGCCAACAGCGCCACCATCTCGAGCTTCACCGGTGGCAAGACATCGAGCTTCTGGGGCTACGTGCTCCCGCTGCTCTTCGGCACCGTGCTCGTCTCCATCCTCGCCCTGCTGATCGCGTTCTTCGTCTCGATCGGCATCGCCCTGTTCATCTCGCACTACGCGCCGAAGAAGATCGCCACCGCACTGAGCTACGTGGTCGACCTGCTCGCCGCCATCCCCTCCGTCATCTACGGTCTGTGGGGCGGCCTGATCCTCGTGCCGGCCATCTACCCGTTCTGGAACTGGGTGGCCCACTACCTCGGCATCATCCCGTTCTTCGCCGGCCCCGCCGCCAACCCGCAGCGCACGGTCGCGACCGTCGCCGTCGTGCTCGCCGTCATGGTCCTGCCGATCATCACCTCCATGTCGCGCGACATCTTCCTCCAGACCCCGACCCTCCAGCAGGAGGCCGCCTACGGTCTGGGCGCCACCAAGTGGGAGATGATCAAGCTGGCCGTGATCCCGTTCGGCAAGTCCGGCATCGTGTCCGCCTCCATGCTGGCCCTCGGCCGCGCCCTCGGCGAGACGATGGCCGTGTTGATGATCCTGTCGCCGGGCCTCACCTACTCCATCAAGCTGCTGCAGGCCTCGCAGAACCAGACCATCGCCGCGAACATCGCCGCGCAGTACCCCGAAGCGAACGATCTGGGCGTCTCCACGCTGATCGGAACCGGTCTGATCCTGTTCCTCATCACGTTCGTGGTCAACTACGTCGCCCGTAAGATCACCGAGAAAGCGAGCGTCTGATGGCTGAAGCAACCGCGACCAAGAAGAAGAACCTCGACGGCGCGCCCGTCATCGACTTCGACAAGTTCCGTCCGACCCGCTCCTCGGAGAACGCCCGCAAGCGCAAGGATCTCTTCATGACCGGCCTGATCGGCCTGGCCTTCGTCATCGCCTGCCTGCCGCTGATCTCCGTGCTGTGGACCACCATCGTCAACGGCCTGAAGCGACTGAACCTCAACTTCCTGTCCTACAACATGACCGGCGTGGTCGGCGGCAACCCGACCCCGTCCGGCGGCTACGGCGGCGTGCTCCACGCGATCATCGGCACGCTCGAGATCACCGGCGGCGCCATGGTCATCTCCATCCCGATCGGCATCATGTGCGCCGTGTACCTCGTCGAGTACGCGCACGGCGGCAAGCTCGCCATGACGATCTCCCTGCTCGTCGACGTGATGAGCGGCATCCCGTCCATCGTCGCCGGTCTGTTCGCCTTCTCGATGTTCACCATCGTGTTCGGCCCCGGTACGATCAACGGCTTCGAAGGCTCCGTCGCACTGTCGCTGCTCATGCTGCCGACCGTCGTCAAGTCCTGCGAGGAGATGCTCAAGATCGTCCCGAACGATCTGCGCGAGGCCTCGCTGGCCCTCGGCGTCACCAAGCAGCGCACGATCACCAAGATCGTGCTGCGCACCGCCCTGCCGGGCATCGTCTCCGGCTGCATCCTCGCCATCGCGCGAGTGATCGGCGAGACCGCCCCGCTGCTCATGACCGCCGGCTACATCTCCAGCACCAACGTGAACCTGTTCTCCGGCCAGATGACCACCCTGCCGGTGTTCGTCTACCAGGAGTACTCGAAGCTCAACGCGAACTGCCCGGCCCATGCGACCGCCGCCTGCGTGCCGACCATCCCGATGGAACGCGCCTGGGCCGCCGCCCTCGTGCTGATCATCATCGTGCTGCTCCTCAACCTCATCGGCCGTCTCGTCGCCAAGGTCTTCGCCGTCAAGACCGGCCGCTGAGCCTCAGGCCCCCGCGAAACGTAACGCATCGTAAGCAAACCAAAAGGAATTCATCATGGGACAACGCATTGACGTCAACCACGAGAACATCTACTACGGCGACTTCCTCGCCGTGGAGGATGTGAACATCAACATCGAGCCGAACAAGGTGACCGCGTTCATCGGACCGTCCGGCTGCGGCAAGTCCACCGTGCTGCGCACCCTGGACCGTATGCACGAGCTCATCCCCGGCGCCCACGTTGAGGGCGAGGTCCTGCTCGAAGGCAAGAACCTGTACGACAAGGACGTGGACCCGGTCTCCGTCCGCCGTGACGTCGGCATGGTCTTCCAGCGCCCGAACCCGTTCCCGACGATGTCCATCCGCGAGAACGTGCTCGCCGGCGTGCGCCTGAACAACAAGCACCTCAACAAGTCCGACGCCGACGACCTCGTCGAGTGGGCCCTGCGCGGCGCCAACCTGTGGAACGAGGTCAAGGACCGTCTCGACAACCCGGGCATCGGCCTGTCCGGCGGCCAGCAGCAGCGTCTGTGCATCGCCCGCGCCGTGGCCGTCCACCCGCAGGTCGTGCTGATGGACGAGCCGTGCTCCGCCCTCGACCCGATCTCGACCCTGGCCGTCGAGGATCTGATCAACGAGCTCAAGGACGACTACACCATCGTCATCGTCACCCACAACATGCAGCAGGCCGCCCGTATCGCCGACTTCACCGCGTTCTTCAACCTGAAGGCCGTCGGCGAGCCCGGCCACCTGGAGTACTTCGCGGACACCACCACGATGTTCAACAACCCCCAGAACGAAGAGGCCGAGCGCTACATCTCCGGCCGCTTCGGCTGATCGGTAACAGAACGGCCCCGCCTTGTGCGGGGCTTTTCTGTTACCGATCAGCGGCGCAGCTGCCGAGGCGCGAAGCGGACAGCCCGGTGGGCTGTCCGTAGCCGAGGCCGAACGGCGACAGCCGTGAGGCAGGAACCGGTCTCGCCGTAGGCGAGTCCGTATTCGCGCGCGACGGATATCGCCGTCGCAGCATGAGGAAAGCCCCGCTCCGTACATGTGCATCGCATATGTACGCGGCGGGGCTTCCCCGTTTTCGGTGGACACCGCGTACGCGGGTCGCCGGCGCATGACTGATCGTCCCCGGCGCGTGCCGGGGCTTTTTCATACGCCGAAGGAACGGGGATTGTTGTCCCTCGACGAATGAAAAGCCTATTGCGTCATCGAGGGACGATTTTCGTTGTCCTTCGACGCGATATGCACCCTTTTCTCCATCGAGGGGCGGGTCTCCCACGCGTCGTAAGGGCGAACGCTCACCACAATCCGCTATTTTCCAACGATTTGACGAAGCGCCTTCCGTGCTTGCAGGTCGTCCGCGTGTCCCTCGACGCCGATTTCCGCACAATCCGTGCCGAGGGGCAAGAATTCCTGCCCCTCAATCAATAACAACCCAAATGCTGTGCCGAGGGGCAAATTCATCGTCCCTCGGCACAAGATGATATGTAAATCCTCACTGGGATTTCTTACATAAATAAACAGGGCCCGTGCCGGACCGCCGGAACCGGTGGACGGCACGGGCCCTGAACGTGGGAACCCACGTGACTACGCAATCACAGGATCGCCATGCACACGAAGTCGATGACGAACAGCGCGGCCACGATCCAGATGATCGGGTGGACGTCCTTGGCCTTGCCCTTGCAGGTCTTCACGATGCAGTACATGATGAAGCCGCCGGCGATGCCGTAGGAGATCGAGTAGGAGAACGCCATGAACGCGGTGGCGAAGAACGCCGGGATCGCGTCCTCGATGTTCGTCCAGTCCACTTCCTTGAGGGAGGCGGCCATCATGCAGCCGACGATGACGAGCACGCCGGCGGTCGCGGCGGACGGCACGGCGGAGATGACCGGCGCGAGGAAGATCGACAGCGCGAAGCAGATGGAGACGACCACGGAGGTCAGGCCGGTGCGGCCGCCCGCCGCGATGCCCGCGGAGGACTCCACGTAGGTGGTGGTGTTCGAGGTGCCGCAGATCGCGCCGATGGAGGTGGCGATCGAATCGGCGAACAGGGCCTTGTCCATCTTGGAGGAGAAGCCGGAGCCGTTCTCCAGGGCCTTCTCGTCCTCGAGGGAGAAAATACCGGTGCGGCGGCCGGTGCCGAGGAACGTGCCGAGCGTGTCGAACGTGTCGGACATGGAGAACGCGAAGATCGTGACGATCACGAGCGGCAGCTTCGCCGGGTCGGAGAACAGCGCCGGGAAGCCCTGCGGCGTGAAGATCGCGCCGAACGTGGTCGGCAGCTCGGAGAACGTCTGCGACAGGGACTGGGCGGAGCCGAAGTTGGTCACGCCGAACGGGATGCCGACGATCGTGGTGATGATGATGGCCAGCAGCATGCCGCCCTTGACCTTCATCACGGTGAACACGACGGCGAGGATCAGGCCGATGAGGAACACCCACAGCACCGGGGTGTTGAACGTGGCCAGGCCCGGCGTCGCGGCGGTGGCGAGGCCCTTGCCGGCGGCCTTTGTGTCCTTCGGGGTGAAGGTGATCAGGCCGACGTTGAGCATGCCCACGTAGGCGACGAACAGGCCGATGCCGCCGCCGATCGCCTGCTGCAGCTGCTCGGGGATCGCCATGATGATCATCTTGCGGATCTTGGTGACGGTGATGATGATGTTGATCAGACCGCACAGGAACACCATGCACAGCGTCTCCTGCCAGGTGAATCCGAGGCCGAAGCAGACGGTGTACGTGAAGAACGCGTTGAGGCCCATGCCGGCCGCCTGCGCGTACGGCACGTTGGCGAACAGGCCCATGACGAGCGTGCCGATGATCGCCGCGATGATCGTGGCGAGGAAGACGCCGCCCCACGGCATGCCCGTGGACGACAGGATCTGCGGGTTGACGACGATGATGTACGCCATCGCGAAGAACGTGGTCAGACCGGCCAGGATCTCGGTGGAGGCCGTCGTGCCGTTCTCCTTCAGGTGGAAGAACTTCTCCATATTCTCTTCTTTCCTTGGAATGGTTGGCAAAGCCGTGGCCGATTATATCGCGGGCGCGTTGCGCGGGAACGGGGGCGGCGGGGTTAGACTGGGCGGCGGAAGATAGGTCTCGCATGATGGGGGAGAGATGGGCAAGCCTGCGGTAGAGGTGTCGATTCGCGCGTGGAGGAAGAACACGGTGCATCCCGGTCAGGAGCGTGGCCGCGTGCTGCTCATGCCGGGCACCGGCTACAACTGCGACCGTCCGCTGCTGTACTGGTCGGCGCAGGCGCTCGTGGAGGACGGCTGGCGCATCGACCGCATGAACGTCGCCCACGCCTCCGACGACCTGTCGACGGTGATCCCGCTCCTGAACGAGGCGATCGACGGGTGGGTGGCGTCCGTGCGCGCCGAGGCGGCTCCGTCGGAACGTCCGCCGCGGCTGCTGCTCATCGGCAAGTCGCTCACGACGATGACCTATCCGCACGTCGCCACGACGTTCGGCCTGCCGTTCGTGCTGCTGACGCCGGTGCTGCATCACGCGGACTTCGACCCGTCCGCGCGCGTCATCCCGGTGCCGCGCGTCGGCGACGACATCATGGCGGAGGCGGACGCGCCGGCGGTCGGCGTCGCGCGCGCGGTCGTCGACGGCGACGCCGCCGCACTCGCGGGTGGCGAGGCCGAGCTGGAACGGTGGCGCACGTCGCGTTATCCCGGTCCGGCGCCACTCGTGTGCGCCGGCACCGCCGATCCGTTCTATGACCGTGCGCGTGCGGACGCGCTGACCCCGCACGTGCACGAGTACCCGGATGCGAACCATTCGATCGAGGTGCCCGGCCATTGGCGTCGTTCCCTCGACTACCTCAGGGAGGTCGCCGCCTCCGTCGCCCAGTACGCGGCCACGTTGTGATCGGTGACTGGGGCCCGGGGGCGGCTTCCTCTGACGAGGGAGCTGTCGGCGGAGCCGACTGAGGGAGAGACCCGGACAAAGTGAGGCGCGACACGCCCATGTGATGCGTTGTCCGTGACCCCACGTAATTTATCCACTCGTAAACCACAGACCGTTGGTTGAGGTGCGCGTGAGTGCATCTCCGAAGTTCGGCATGCCGAGCCAACGCAGGTTGAGAGATATAAGCCCATTTACGGGTGAGCCGGAAACGGCCTTATGTTGCTCTGCCTGCGTGCAGGGCTTTTTTATTGCCCGGTGGGGCGTCCGAACCTCAGGTCAACGGCCGACTTAGGAAGGAACGCCATGAAGAGGCCCGAAAAGGAAGCGGTGGTCGCTCAGCTTACGGCTCAGTTCCGTGATGCTGACGCGGTCTACCTGACCGAGTACCGCGGGCTTACCGTTCCGCAGATCTCCGATCTGCGTGAAAAGCTAGGCCGCGATACTTCCTACACTGTGGCAAAGAACACGCTGGCACGCATCGCCGCCAAGGAAGCGGGCATCGAGGGTCTCGACGAGATTCTCGCCGGCCCGACCGCCATCACCTTCGTGAAGGGCGACTTCATCGAGGCTGCGAAGACCATCCGTGACTTCGCCAAGGAGAACAAAGCCCTCATCATCAAGGGCGGCTATGCCGATGGCACCGTCTACGACGCTGAAGGCGCCACCAAGCTGGCGGATCTCAAGTCCCGCCCGCAGCTGCTCGCCGAGTTCGCCGGCGACATCAAGGCCACGATGTCCAAGGCCGCGTACCTGTTCAACGCTCTGCCGACCAAGGCCGTGCGTACGATCGATGCGCTGCGCGAGAAGCAGGAGAAGGCCGCCTGATCCATGCCTGGCGCGGGTTCGTCCCCGCCGCATGAGCCGAACGGTCATAACTGAAAAGAAACCAAGTTTTTAGGTGACGGACGCACCTCTTCAACCTGTCCGCCGCCAAAGATCGAAAGGAAGCCATAATGGCTAAGTACACCAACGATGAGCTGCTGGAAGCCTTCGGCGAGATGACCCTGGTCGAGCTCTCCGAGTTCGTCAAGGCCTTCGAGGAGAAGTTCGACGTCGAGGCCGCCGCCCCGGTCGCCGCCGTTGCCGCCGTTGCCGGTGCCGCCGCCCCGGCCGAGGAGGAGAAGGACGAGTTCGACGTCATCCTCTCCGCCGTCGGCGACAAGAAGATCCAGGTCATCAAGGCCGTCCGCGCCATCACCAACCTGGGCCTCGCCGAGGCCAAGGGCCTCGTCGACGGCGCTCCGAAGGCCGTCCTCGAGAAGGCCAAGAAGGAAGACGCCGAGAAGGCCAAGGAGCAGCTCGAGGCCGCTGGCGCCACCGTCGAGCTCAAGTAATGCACGCGGTCGGGAAGGCCGCTCATTACCAGCTTCGCACGTTTCTTCGTGCAGGAACCCCGCATCCGTCGTTTCGGATGCGGGGTTTCCCGTATCCGGGCGGATTCTGTCGATTCGTCGGACGATAATGCGAACAAATGCGCCGGGGCATGACACAATAGGAAACAGTGCGTGAAATCATCAGAAAGGGAGGCCGCGCGGTGAGTGAGCAGACGGCGAGCCAGTGGCGATTGAAGGTCGCGGGCGGGGACCAGGTGAACGTGCGTCCGGGCGAAAGCCTGGAAATCGGCCGCAAGCCGCTGCGCCCCCTGCCGGATGAGGGCATCGCCCGTCTGGAGGTCGACGACGCGACCAAATCCATGTCGAAGCGTCACGCGCGGTTCTCCGTGGCGGCCGACGGCGGCGCGGTGCTGCGCGACCTGAACTCGACGAACGGCTCCTACGTGGTGAACGAGAAGGGCGAGCTCATGCGTCTGCCCGCCGGCCGCGACGTGCCGCTGCCGTCCTCGCCGATGCGCATCCAGTTCGGCGACGTGCCGGTCGATTTCGTCCGCGTCGAGCCGGATACGCGCCCCGAAGCCGAGGTGCCGAACCTGTTCGACTATTCCACGGCCGCGACGACCCGTCAGGAGCCGGATGCGGCGGACATGTCCGTCGACGAGATCCTCGACCTGCGTGCGGGCGAGCCCACGGCCGTGTTCAACGCGCAGAACGCCCGTCACGCCGCGACCTCCTCGCCGTTGGCGCGCATCGCCGACATCGAGCCGCTCACGTTCGCGCAGGTCACCTCGCCGGCCGACCGTCAGGACGATCGGGACGACCGGGACGAGGACGAGCCGCCGATCGTGTTCTCCGAAGCGGATTCCCGCACCGACCTCCCCGTCACGCCGGCACCGGATGTCGCCGATGTCGCGGCGTCCGGCGCCTCCGCGGCCACGGGAGCCGGTCCGGACGATTCCGGTGTCTCCGGCGTCCCCGGTGGCGCCGTCGTCCAGGAGCCTTCGACGGATTCGGTGCCGCTGCACGTCGTCGAGGCGGCCGATCCGGTTTCGCCCCGCGACCTGTTCGCCGACGCGATGAGCGAGCCCTCCGCCGTACCGGATGCCGCGCCGGAAGCGACGGCCGTGATGGCCCCCATCGCATCCTCCATGCCCGTCATGTCGCGTCCCGTCGTGTCCGCCGACCCCGTGTCCCCGGAACCCGCCGTGTCCGCCGATGCCGAGACCGTGGCCGAATCCGCGCCGTCGGAGGACACGACCACGCCGATCGTCGTCGGCGCGACCCGGGAGACGGCGTCCGTCGGCTACGACGATGATGCCACCGGCGTCTACAAGCCGGCATTCGAACCCGGTTCCGTGTTCGACAAGGTCTCCAAAGGCGAGTTCGGCAAGCCGCAGACCCCGATGATCGAAGTGGACGGTCTCACCTCCGAGGACGCCCGCCACACCACCGACATGACCCTCCAGTTCGAGATGGCCCGCCACGCGGAGCTGCTGCCCTTCCTCGCGATGAACCCCGCGCTGTACGACGACCTGTACGCCTGGCTCGCCGCTCAGGGCGACGCCGACATCGACGAGGCGCTCGCGCACAACGTGGGCTACCAGGACTACCGTGAAGCGGTCGGAAAGTGAAAGGGACCGGACGATGAGCGCACAATCCACGAAACCCACGCTCGACTGGCTGCAGCAGTGGCATGACCAGTACAAGGCGGCACTTGCGCCCTCCCCGCTGGAGGACGTCAACCAGCTCGCCGCGCAGCTCGACCTGACGCACGCGCACCCCTCGGGCATCGCCCAGCTGTTCGCCTCCGGGCATGTCACGCTCGAATCGTTGTTCCGCGACAACGGCATGCTGCGCGCCGCGGAACGCCGTCTCGGCCGCGTGCTCGACGACCGCGCCGCCAAAAGGCGCGTGAGCGGCGTCGCCGAACTGTCGCTCGTCGTCGGCATCGCCACCTGGCACGGCAACGCGCGTCCGGTGCTGCTCTACCCGGTGCAGGCCGTCGCCGCCGCGACGCCCGGACAGTCGACGATCGCGTTCACCGGCACGGTGACGCTCAACGCGTCGTTCGTCGACGCGATGCGCGAGGCCGGTGTCACGCTCGACGCCGACTACCTGTTCGACGGGTCGCACTACGCGTCCGGGTCCCCCGAGACGTCCGCCGTGTTCGCCGAGATCGCGAAGCGCGTGAAACCCGCGGTCGGCGACTTCAACATCGAACGCCATATCATCCTCGGCTGCTTCATGGAGCCGTCCACGCAGATCCTCACCGAGACGCAGCGCATCATCGACCAGCTGGGCGAAGGCCCGAGCGGCAACACGCTGCTCGACGCGCTCGCCGGCGACCATGACGCCGCCGACACGCTGCGCGGCGCGCCCATCCCCGACTACAGTCCGTTCGACGCCGACCCGCACAGCGAATACGAGGTGGGCGACGTCGACAACACGGTGCGCTACGCCGCCCAGCTCGCCGCATCCGGCCACAGCGTGGCCGTCGACGGGGCCGTCGGCAAGGACACGGTCGAACAGGCCGCCGCCATCGCCACCCGGTGCGTGATGAACGGCCGCACCGTGCTGTACGCGCCCGGCGTGGCCGAGCAGAAGCGCCGTTTCATGCAGGTCATGCGCGCCAACGAGACGTCCGGCATGGTGCTCGACATCGCCGACGAACAGGCGAACGCGGACATCGACCGGCAGCTCATCGCCGCCGTCGGATTCCGCTCCGGCGTGGCCACGCAGCATTTCGACCAGCTGGCCGACGAACTCGTCGGCGTGCGCTCGCGGCTCACCCGATACCTGGGCGACCTGCACGGGGTGAGCGAGAAGTGGGGCGTGTCCGCCTACCAGACCATCCAGAACCTGGCGGCGATCTCCGTCGCCCCCACCCACCCCTCCACGCACGTGCGCCTGTCCGAGAACACGGCCCGCAGCGTCGCCGGGCACATCGACGAATGGACGGCGAAGCTCGAACGGGCCGCCGCCGTTGGCGAATACACGATCGGCCCCGACGACACCGCCTGGTACAAGGCGTCCGTCACCAGCGAGCAGGAGGCGGTGGACACCTACCAGCGCGTCGTCGACCTGCTGCAGAAGGTGCTGCCCGCCGTGCGCGAGCACGTCGCCTCCACCGTGCAGGCCTGCGGATTCCCCGTGCCCGCCACCGCGCGCGAATGGGAACGCCAGATCATCGTGCTCAAGAACCTCAGGCGCGTGCTCGACGTGTTCCAGCCGGAGATCTTCGAACGCGACATCGATTCGATGATCGAGGCGACCAAATCGAAGGCCGACCGCAAGGCCGAAGGCACCACGATGGGCTTCTGGGAGCGTCGGCGCCACACCCGCGAGGCGAAATCCCTGCTGCGCGTCGGCGCCCAGGTCGAGGACCTGCACGGCGCGCTCATCATCGTCAAGAAGCAGTCCGAGCAGTGGCGTTCGCTCGTGCCGCACGGCGGATGGCCGGTGCTGCCGCCCAAGCTCGACCAGATGATCGCCGCGCAGGAGACCATGTCCCGCCACATGACCGCGCTCGACACGGTGCTCAGCACCACGCCGAAGGGCGGCGAACTCGAATCCCAGGACTTCAACGACGTGGAGAGCCGGCTCAAGGCCCTGTACGACGACCACAAGTCGCTCGACGACCTGCCCGAGCGCTGCCGTCTCGAGAACGAGTTCCAGGCCGTGGGGCTCAACGACCTCGTCGCCGACTTCTCCAACCGCCATGTGGACGCGTCCGCCGTGGGCGCCGAGCTCCAGCTCGCCTGGTGGACCACCGTGTTCGAGGACATCGTCCGCTCCTCGCCGATCATCTCCAATCAGGACGGTTCGGTGCTCGCCAACGCGACCGAACGCTTCGAACAGGTCGACGTCGAACACGTGCGCTCCATCGGCCCCATGGTGGCCCAGGAATCGATGCGCCGCCTGTGCGACCTGCTGTTCGCCCGTACGCAGGAGGCGAACCTGCTGCACACGAAGCTCGCCGGCCGCGGCCACATGCCGCTCGACCGCATCCGCCGCGACCACGCGGAGATCCTCGCCGCCGCCAAGCCGATCCTCATGGCCACGCCGGACACGCTCGCCTCGCTCACCGAGCCGCAGCCGCTCGCCGACGTCGCCATCATCGACGCGTGCGCGCACATCCCCGCCATCCAACTGCTCAGCATCGTCGTGCGCGTCAAGCAGATCGTCGTCATCGCCCACCGGGACACCGTCACCTGCCCCGGGCTGAAGCGTCTCATCGACGCGCTGCCCGTCGTCGAGGTGAAATCGCACCCGGTGCGCCGTGCCCCGAGGCTCAGCGCCTTCCTCGAATCCGAAGGCTACGGCGCCGTCCGCTACGACGTGTGCACCGACGCGGCGCGCGGGCGCATCGCCTACCACAAGGTCGAGGCGACCGGCACACCCGTGTTCGCCACCGGACTGGTCGAATCCAGCCAGCAGGAGATCGACGAGGTGGTGCGGCTCATCACCGAGCGCGCCCACTCGTTCACCATCGTGCCCGCCAGCTACCTGCTCACCGTGGTCTCGCTCACCGACGTGTTCCGCGTGCGTCTCGGCGCGGAGCTCAAGGCGCTCGCCGCCAAGGACAAGTCGATGAACAGCTTCCTGCGCCACGTCCGCCTCGTCGGCATCCGCGAGGTGGCCGGCGCCCGCGCCACCGACGTGATTCTCGCGATGTGCTACGCGAAGACCTCGCACGGCCGCCTGCTCCAGCAGTTCGGCGCCCTGGAGGATACGGGCGGGCGCGGCATGCTGCTCGACGCGCTCGCGCTCGCCGACCATCACGTCGACATCGTCGCCGCGTTCACCTCCGACGAGATGGAGGACGAGCGCATCCACACGCCCGGTGTGAAGCTGCTCAAGACGCTGCTGACCTGGGCGGAGCATCTGCCCGACGAGCCGGCGCTGCCGGCGTGCCGCGAGTCCGGCAACAACACGCTGTTCAACGATCTCGCGGACCGCATCCGCGCCCGTGGCCTCGACGTCGCCATCGACTACGGCTACGACAACGGCCTGACCATCCCGATGGTCGTCGGTCTCAAGGGCAAGCCGTTCGCGTTGGCCGTGCTCACCGACGACGCCGGATACATGTCCATCCAGTCGACGCGCGAACGCCACCGCATGCTCACCGCCGACCTGATGACCCTCGGCTGGTCCGCCGTGACCGTGTGGAGCGTCGGCTCGTTCGTCAATCCCGAAAAGGAAGTCGACCGCATCGTCGCCAAGGTCGGCGAGATCTACCGGGAGGTGCAATGAGCGAGTACTCGTCCACCCGTCGCACGCCGCGCAAGCACAAGCGCGTCGTGCGCGAGGGCACCGAGCGCTTCGACGCGGACGGCGTCAAGCTGGAGCCTTCGGACATGATGACCGAACGCCAGCGCGAGGCCGACGACGACAAGCGCATCCTCGGAGAACTGCCGCCGCATTGGGCCGTGTTCAACGAGAAGGGCTGAGCTCCGGCATCGCTCGGATTGCGGGCCGGCGCGGACTGGTCACCGGGTCACGGCGACGATCGCCCCGAGCTCGGCCGACGCCATCACTCTGACCGCCGCCTCGGGCGTCATGGCCATCGTGACGACCGCCGTGCCGGCGCCGTTCTCGTCGTGCCGCGCGCGCTTCATCACCAATGCGTCCTGCGCGATCGTGCAGGTCCCGGCGTCTCCGTCCGTCTCGCGGTCGGTCGATTCCCCGTCCGGCTCGCCGGCCGATGAACCATCGGCTTGACCGCAACCCATGGCGGACACCAGCCGCACCGTGTCGCCGGCGACCAACGCCGAGGCGTCGTTCGACACCGCCACCTGAAGCACCGTCCTGCCACCCGGCACGACAGGCGCGTCACGGGCGTTCGTCGGGAAGATTGGCTGGCTTTCGTCCACATCGTTCTGCGCGATCATCCCCACCACATCGTCGGCGTGGGAGAACGCCCCCGCGACGACGGGGGAGCGGGGCGTCTCCACTACGGCGACGTCACCGGCTCCGATCACGTCGCCGCGACGGATCGCGCGCGTCGCGACGACCACATCCGTCGTCGCGACCAGGACGTCCACCAGGATCACCGCGATCACCGCGACGACGATGACACAGCACGCGGCGACGATCCGGGTGAGCCGCGCGCGGGCACGCCGCGCGGCGAGCGTGGGGCGTGTGAGCCTCGCCCAAGGCGGATCGGGTATTCTCATACGCCCAGCGTCGGGCATCGGCATGGTCGGGCGCAAGCCGTACCGGCAATGTGGATAGAGCCCCCGGGAATCTTCACATCCTGTTCGAACGGACGCGGCGGCGTCCCATCCTGAAGGCGGCGAAAACCCGGATACGACGAAGGCGGCGCACCGGATGGCATCATCCGACACGCCGCCTTTTCCGCGATGCACCCCGCGACCGTGGTCATGCATCATCCCACTCCCACGCGGGAATCCCGGTGAGGGAGCGAACACTCACTTCCTACCGGAACTCACTTCTTGCCGGAATCGGTGCGGTAGAAGCCGCTGCCCTTGAACTCGATCGGCACGGCGGAGAAGATCTTGCGCACCTGCTCCTCATGGCACTGGGGGCAGACGGTGATCGGCGCGTCATCGAACGACTGGCGCTCGGTGAAATCGTAGCCACAGCTCTTGCAACGGTAATGATAGGTAGGCAACGTAATCCTCCAACGAAACGAATCCGGCCCGGAACCCCGCGGCATGGCCATCCGGCGAAAAGCCCGCGGCTCCCCGCGTGTCCCGGCATATGCAACCGTACATATCCTAATCGCCCGCGCGACACGTCCCGCCGGAAGCGAACGCCGGTTTCCACCATGCGGAACGGAAGGCGGGATGGACGCAGGAACGGGCACCGGGACGGACGTCGGGACCAATGCCGGGCGACGGAACGGAATCCGGCGCGGATGTCACGCGAACATCGTCACGCCGTCCGGCGTGAGCGCGCCGTCCACCGGCAGATCGTGCGGCTCCCGGGGCAGCGGATCGGCATCCGCGTCCAGCAGCTCCCACGGCCAGCAGACGGCGACGACCGGCGCATCCGGCGCGCGATGCCCGAGCGCGCGGTCATACCATCCGCCGCCGCGTCCCAGCCGCGTGCCCGAACGGTCCACTGCCAGCGTGGGGACGATCACCAGACCGGCCTCGCCCAGCGCCTCGGGCGGCAGCGTCGGAACCGGCGGCTCATCGGGCCTGTGATGCCCGTCGCCTCCCGCGTCCATCGCACGCAGGTCGTCGAGGTCGCGCAGCACGCCCCATCCGACGTCCAATCCCGAGCCCAGCAGCGGCACGAGCACGCGTGCGCCGGCCTCCAGCAGCGCCCCCAGCAGCGGGCGCAGCTCGACCTCCGACCCCATCGAGACGTAGGCCGCCACCGTCATGCCGGCGGGGTCGTCCGTGGGCCAGGGCAGGTCGCCCATCAGCGCGGCCAGACGCGCCCCCGCCTCGGCGCGTTCCCCAGCGGGCACCGCCTTGCGCCGCGCTATCGCCTCATGGCGCAGCCGGCGCTTCGTCTCGATGCGCTCATCCCGTTCGTCGTCCATCGTCCGTCCTTTCGTCCGTCTGCGCCCGTCCGCGTCGCCGTTCCGGCCGCCCATGACGCGCAACCATACGCCGTCGGTTTTTCGCGCGCGTGGCACAATGGTGGGCGTGTCAGTATTCCAGACCATCCGCCACGCGTTCGCGCCAGCCGATCCGAACGCCATCCGCACGCCCGTCGTCCTCAACGCTCCAGCCGGTGCGCCGCCGATCACGCTGCGCACGATGACCGCCGACGACGAGGCCGAGTGGAGCGAGGTGCGATGGGACAACGACGCATGGCTCAAGCCGTGGGAGTCCGGCGACCCGATGCACGGGCCGGGCATCACGTTCAACCAGTGGATGACCATCCAACGCCGCAACGAGGGACGCGGCACGGGCGTCGTGCTCCTCATCGAATACAGGATGCGCATCGTCGGGCAGATATCGATCGGCGCGATCACCTACGGCGCGATGCGCACCGGCGTGGTCGGCTACTGGGTGGCGCAGGACGCCGCCGGGCACGGCATCGCCCCCACGGCGCTCGCCATGCTCGCCGACTGGGCGATCGGGGACCCGACCGGGCCCCGCCTGCACCGCCTGGAGATCGCGATCCTGCCGGACAACGCGCGTTCCCTCGCCGTGGTGCGCAAGGTGGGCGCACGACGCGAGGGGTTGCGCGCGAACTATATGTATGTGGCCGGCCGGTGGCGGTCACACGAGACGTTCAGTCTGATCGCGGAGGACATGGGCTCCGGGTTCGCCGCGCGTCTCGTCGCCTGCGGCGGCGACGCGTCCGAGACGGCGGCGCAGGCGGACCCAGCGGCCGCCGACGGTCCGGCGCCCACGGACGCCGCCACGCCGTCCGCCCCTACGCGGGCAATCGACACGCCGCCGCACAATGCGGACAATGTGACGACCGTCTCCTATTCTTGAGCATTATGGGTTACGAGCAGTTGAGCACGATCATCGTGCTCGTCATCGTACTCATCGGAATCGTGGCATGGCTGCCGGTGCGCACGGCCAAAAGCATGCGGCATGTGGAGGAACATCGCGAGGATCGCTTCTCCTCGTCGCTACATCTGGTCGATGAGCACAGCGGCACGCGATTCAGCGATGACGGTACCTACGCGAAAGGGGTCTTGATGCAGCCGAACGAGAGGCGCGCGAACACGCTTACCCCCGAGCGCATCGCCGAAGTGCGGCGGTTGCGCCGTCAGGCGGTACGACGTCGCCAGATCCTCGTCGTGTCGTTGCTGCTGATCGCCGTCGTCGTCGCCGTGGCCGCGTTCCCTCTGCATTTCAATCCGTGGTTCGCCCTGATCCCCGTCGCCCTCGACGCCGTCGTGCTCGTGCTGGGTGCCCATGCCGCCGGCCAGGCCCGCGCATGGGAGCGCAAGGTCGCCAGGGCGCGCGCCCGCGAACGCCGTTCGCGCATGGCCAGGACCCGCGCGCAGGCGCGGAACGTCGACGCCGAGACCGCCAAGGTGAAGATGGAGGCCGACGGGCTCAGGAGGTCCGCCGAGGCGATGGCTTCGGCGATCGCCGATGATTCGGCCGTCGCCGGTGCTGTCCGGGGCGAGGAGGTCCCGACCGCCGAAATGGAACGTCGCGAGATCCGCAGCGTGCTGCGTCAGGCGGAGATCGAACAGCGTCAGGCGCTGGCCGCGCACGGCAAGCTCGATGCGCCCGAGGTGCAGGTGGTCGACGTCCCGGCCGCGGATGCCGAGGCGGCCGCCGCCGCGCAGCAGGACGCCCGGACCGTGCCCTCCGACGCCACCACGGAACTCGCCGAAGTGCGTCCGGCGAAGGCCCTTGACGCGTTCGACATGGCCATCGCCTCGCCGGACCTCATCTCCTTCTCGCTGGGCGAGCCGCGCAACGTGACCGAAGACAAGCCCGCCGCGCCGGAAAGCCGCGAGATCAAGTCGATGCGTCAGGTCGCCAAGGCCGATCCGGTGGACGCCGACGAGGAGAAGAGGCTCGCCGAGGAGGCGCGCATGGAGACCGAGCCCGCCAAGGGCGCGGGCGATGGCGTCGCATCCGGTGCCCAGACCGGGGAGACGACCGGGAAGACGTCGGACGACGCTTCCAGGCCCGCCGACGCATCATCCGCCGTTGCCGACGCTTCCGCCGCGTCCGACGCTTCGGACGGCAGCGTGATCGCCGCGGTGCCGCAGGATTCCGGCGTCTCCGACGTGAACGCGTTCCACGAGTCCGAGGAACAGGCGAGGGTCGCCGTGCCCGCCGCCACCTCCGATTCGCTGGGCCATGACCTGCAGGCCATCCTCGCCCGCCGCAGCTCCTGACGTTCGTTTCTCTCACAGCGTTAGCACTCGAGTTGGCAGAGTGCTAAAAACCGCGCTACCATGTGAGGCAGTGCTTGGGATCGTGCAAGTGATCGTCAGCCTCTTGGGCGTTTCCGGCGCGAAGACATCGAACCTACAAGAAATACGAGGTGACCCACAGTGTCGATCAAGCTCACACCGCTGGAAGACAAGATCATCGTCAAGCAGGCCGAGGCCGAGACCCAGACCGCGTCCGGTCTGTACATCCCGGACAACGCCAAGGAGAAGCCGCAGCAGGGCGAAGTCCTCGCCGTCGGCCCGGGCCGTCGCGATGACAAGGGCGAGCGCATCCCGGTCGACGTCAAGGTCGGCGACAAGGTCCTGTACTCCAAGTACGGCGGTACCGAAGTGCACTACGAGGGTGAGGACTACCTCATCATCGGCGCCCGCGACGTGCTCGCCATCCTCGGCTGAGACACCCGCGCATACGCGTATATCGATTGCGAAAGCCCCGGCGGATTGCCGGGGCTTTTCTCGTATCCGCTCGCAGCGTATTTGAGACGCCATGCCCGCCGGCCGTACACTGGACGCGGATTCGAGCCCCCGTCGAAGGAGCGCAGCCATGATAGACACGCCCGGCATCCCCTCGCGCATCGCCGCGATGCTCCGCGACGCCTTGTCCTGCCCGCCGGACGTCATCGAACTCGCCGTCCTCACGTTCGTCGCCGGCGGCCATCTGCTGCTCGAAGACGTGCCGGGCGTCGGCAAGACCACGCTCGCCCGCGCGTTCGCCCGCGCCATCGACGGCGAGGTCAGCCGCATCCAATTCACCCCCGACATGCTGCCCGGCGATCTGACCGGCGTGAGCATCTGGTCGCAGGGCGAAAGCCGGTTCGTCTTCCACCCAGGCCCCCTGTTCGCGAACATCGTCATCGCCGACGAGATCAACCGCGCCAACCCGAAGACCCAATCGGCCATGCTCGAGGCGATGAACGAACGCCAAGTGAGCGTCGACGGCGAAACCCACCCGCTGCCCGACCCGTACTTCGTCATCGCCACGCAGAACCCGATCGAGCTGGAAGGCACCTACCCGCTGCCGGAAGCGCAACTCGACCGGTTCATGACCTGCACGGCATTCGGCTACCCGACCGCCGAAGCCGAGGCGCTGATGCTCACCGCCGACGACTGGTCGCACCCGCTCGACCGTGTGGACCGCGTCTGCTCCGCCGCCGAGGCGGCCGCCGTCCGCCGCAAGGCTCGCGAAGTGACGCTCGAACGTCCGGTCGCCGACTATATCGTCGCCATCACGCAGGCCACACGCGGGCGCGACGGCGTGCGCTACGGCGCATCGCCGCGCGCCAGCCTCGCGCTCGCCGCGATGGCCCGCGCCCGTGCGTTCGTCGACGGACGCTCCTACGTGCTGCCCGACGACGTGCGCACACTCGCCGTGCCCGTGCTCGCCCACCGGCTCGTGCTCGACGAGACCGGCATGAGGTATGCCGACGGCGCACTGGAACGGGCGCGCGCCGTCGTCGCCGACGTGGTGCGCGGCACCGCGGTCCCGAGGGCATGACCATGCGACGGCCGGGGCGTTCGGGACGGGGACAGGGTCGGAGGAGCACCCCACGGCGCGTTCCGCGGCTTGACCTGTGGGACCTTCGCCATCATGGTCTGATCCGTCCCACGGCCGCCTGCCTGGCATTGGCCGTGTTCGGCGCGCTCGCCTGCTATGCGGGATTGCTGTTGGACGAGCGCACGCTGATGGCCACGGTCATCGTGGCCGGCTCTCTGATCGTGCTGTCGCTGTCCGCCGCGGTGGTCCAGTGGGCGATGGCCGGGCACGGGGACACGGCACGATCGCCGCGGCTATCAAGGTTGCCGCGGCCGTTGCGTCTGTCGCGGTTGCCGTGGCTGTTGCTGCCGTCCGAGGTGACGATCACGGCGTTGTATGAGCGCCTCGACCAATACGGGAACGTCATCGACCGGTGGGCGGGCGCGTTGCCCCGTGAACGCGGCCTGTACCGGCGGGTCGGCACGCTGCTGCGCTGGCGCTCGCCGTTCGGCCTGTTCGTGGTGCGTCGTCGCGTCGCCGCCGCGGGGGAGACGATGGTGCTGCCCGAGGCGGCGGATGCGGCCGCGCGGGAGACGGGCGCCGTCGTCTCCGGGCGGACCGTCGCCTTGAGGGACGCGGAGGATTCGGGGGCCGTGCGCGGCTACGAGCCCGGCGACCCGATCAGACGGATCGCATGGCGGCACAGCGCCCGTCGCGGCAAGCTGATGACCCGTGAGAGCGAGGGGAACGAACGCGCCACGCTGCTGCTGGTCGTGAACGTGGACGGTTCGGACGGCGTGGACGCGCGGCGGCTCGACGGCGCGGTCGCCGCGTTGCTGCCGTATGCGCAGGCGCGCCATGGCACGGGTCGCGGCATGGACGTGGTGGCCACCGACGGCGTCCATGTGGTTGAAGGGAAGCGGGCGGTCCTGCGGTTCCTGGCCGCCGCGCGTCCGGTCGGCGGGCGGGGTGATGCGCGTGGCCGCGATCGGCTCCGCGGGTGTCTCCGCGAACGAGTGTGTATGGTTCTTGCCCGAGCGTGTATGGTCCTCAGACGTATGTGCATGGTCCGGGGCGCAACCTGCACGATTCCGCGGGCAACGTGCAGCATTTCCGCGGCGACCTGCACGGCGTCGGTGGGAAACATCGTCCGGCGCCGTTCCGGGCCGGTCGGGGTGCTGGTCTGCGATGCCGGTGATTCCAACGGTTTGGCGGATGCCCTGCGCCGCTCGTCGCTCGCCGCCTCGGTGCGTGTACTCGACCCCACCCCGCAGGAACGGGTCGTGATTACGCAGGAAGGGTCCGAAATCCCGCACGTTCGACCCGAAACCATGCAGGTCCCCTCCCGAACTCCACAGGTTCACCTCGAAACCAAGCGGATCCGCCCCATCGGACCGCGTACGGCCCTGCGGACGCCCCGAATCGTCGCCTCGCTCGCCCTGCTGACGTACTTCGGCGTCATGCTCAAGGCGCTCGTCGGGCTTGTGGAACCCACGGGCTGGTGGATATGGTTCGCCGCCGGGGCGCTCGCCGCCGCCGTTCTCGCCTCGACCGTGCCGATGCCGTCCGGACACCCGGTCCGATTCTCTCTGATCCGCGTGTCGGCCTTCGCCTTCGCGGCGGGAATCACGGCCGTCGTACTGGTCGTTGCGCGATTACGCGACGTATCCGGCTCGGTGGGAGGCGGCTCCGGTGCGGGTGGCACAGGCGGTGCGGCCGCTACGGGCTCGGGCGTGCAGGACGGTCTTGCCGGATTCCCGACCCGCCTCGTCGACGCGCTGTCCGTCGGATTCGACCGGCTCGACCGCCAGCTGCCGCCATTGAAGGTCGTTCCGGCGTCCGACATCCTGCTGATCCTCGTCGTCTTCGCGGCCGCCGTCCTCATCCGCTGCCTGCTCCTGTGGCGTCCGGCCGTCCCGTCGTTCGCTGTCCTCCCCGTCGTCGCGCTCGCCGCCGACTCCGCGATGCTCGGCCATGTCGCCCCCTGGTGGGCGGTCGCCCTGCTCGCCGCCGCCTTCCCGATGAGCGTGTGGGCGTCGGCGTCCCGTCCTCGCTCCGGTTCAGGTCCCGGTTCGGGTCCCGCATCCGCGACGCCGGCCGCCGCCTGCAACGCGCCGGCCGCCGCCGCACCCGTCCCCTCGGAACCGCCGCGGGCCCTGCGCGCCGCATTCGCCGCGCTTCTGGTCATGGCCGTCACCTTGGCCTGCACCCCTGCCGCCGAGACCCTCGCCTACCGGGTGCCGCTGTCGATCGGCGAGGGCGGCGGCATGTTCTCGTCGAACACGGTCAGCCCGCTCATCGACCTGAAACGCAACATCGACGCCGGTTCCGATTCGGTCGTGCTCGGCTATTCCGCCGACCGCCGCCTGTACCTGAAGCTCACCACACTCGACGCGTTCGATGGCGACACGTGGGGCTACGACCGGGAGCTCGCCATCGACGCCGGTCTGTACGGCTCGGGCATCCGTCTCGGCCGCGACGAGTCCGACGAGCTCACGATGGAGCAGCGCCGCGCCGGCGACCCGATCGGCATCTACGCGTGGCTGCTCGGCTACGCCGGCTACACCGCATCCACCTCCGGCACTGGCACAGCCACCGACGGCACTGACGGCACTGACGGCACCCGCATCGACGAGCACACGCTCGAACGCTACGAGACCACCGCGAACGTGCGCATCGACACGCTGCGTTCGCGCTTCCTGCCGGTCCCCGGCATCGTCAGCGGGGCGAACGGCGTCGGCTCCTCATGGCTGCGCTACCGTGACGGCAGCATGATCAACCGCACCGACGCGACATCGTCGGGCATGCGGTACGCCGTATCCGGCACGTATCTGGATCCCATCTCGTCGGCGTCCGGATTCTCCGAGCTCAATCCGGTGCGCGAGGTCGTCGCCGCGCTGGAGCGGCAGCGCGACGATTCCGGCGGCCAGCTCGCCGGCTGGCTGGAGGCGCGTCGCGCGATCGCCGATTCGGGACTGGGAGAGACACGCGACGGGTTCGCCGTGATCCGCGCCTCCATCGACGCCGACGGCGTCGTGAGCGCCCCCGACGGCACGCGCATCGGCAAGGTGAGCGCCTACAGCATGGCGTTCTCCGGCGAGCAGGACAACGACCGTGTGTGGGGCGGCGGGACGACGACGCCTTCCGCGGGCCGATACTCCCAGCATCCCTCCCACATCGCCTTCGACGACGCATTCGAGGCGCGATACGGTGCCGACGGCGCCGGCATCGTCTACGGCTTCTCCGAGAACGGCGACGCCGTGACCCTCGTGATGCCCCTCACGAACATGACCGGCTCCGACGGCTCTTCCGACGGCGCGCGCGGTTCGTCGCCGTCGATCGACGGCAGGTCCGGGTCCGGCGCGTCGACCGTCTGGGCGCAGAACGCCATCACCATCCTCTTCCAATCCGACACCACCATGTCCATCGCCGTGGAGGCCGGATCCGCCGCCGACGACCGCCGCATGGCGCGCCGCATCCTCGCCATGGTCGCCGCCTCCGACGAGGAGGCCCGAGCGGGCCGCTACACGTCCCTGCCGAAGTCGCTGCCGGCCAATGTGCGCGCCGTCGTGCGCCGGGCGCGCGCGGCCGGCGTCGCCGCGAAGGCCGGGACCTACGACGAGCAGGTGCGCGCCATGCGCTGGCTCGTCGGGTATTTCGCCGACAAGGCCAACCATTTCACGTATTCGCTGGATGCGCCGGACGGCGACGGCCGCTCCAACATGCAGGTCGTCGACGACTTCCTCGACCCCGACACCGGCCATGCCGGCTACTGCCAGCACTACGCCGCCGCGCTCGCCGTGCTCGGGCGCGCGCTGGGCGTGTCGACGCGCATCGTGCTCGGCTACAACGCGGGCACGAACGCGCGCGATGCCGACGGCTATTTCCCGGTGGCGTCGCGTCAGCTGCACGCGTGGGTCGAGGCGTATCTGGACGGCGTCGGCTGGGTACCGTTCGACGTGACGCCGCCGAGCGAGGAGAACGGCATGCTGACGTCCGACGGTTCGCCCGCCGCGTCTGACGCGTCGTCCGCCGGATCCTCGGGCGCGTTGACCGGCGATGACGGGTCCGCCATCACCGAATTCGATACGACGGGGAACGGCGGCTCGTCCACGCGACGGAACGGCGCGGACGGCGGCGCGTCCGCGAAATCCGACGACACCGTCTCCCGCGACGGGGATACGGGCGGTTCGTCCGAGGCGTCCGGTCCGCCCGTCTGGCTTGCACGGCCCGCGGCATGGTTCGCGGCGTTGCCGGTCCGGTGGCGTGTCGCGCTCGCCGTCGGCGTGGCCGCGGCGGCGCTCGTCGCGTGCGTGGCCGCGCCTCGCGCCGTACGCGCCTGGCGTCGCCGGCGTTGCGTCGCCGCCGCGCGCCGCGCCGAGTCCGCTTCCAGCGGCGGTTCCGGCGGCGATGATTCCGATGATGACGGTGCCGTCGCGTCGCGTGCGGCCGCGTGGCGCATGGCATGGGCCGAGATCCGTCGCGAGGGGCGTGCGGCCGGTGCACGATGGGATGACGCCGCCACCGACCTGATGATCGCCGATCGCGTCGCCGCCGTATGGCCGGGAGGGTCGGATGACGATCGCGGGCATCGCGCCGTGATTCTCCGGATCGCCCGCGCCGCCGATTCGGTCGCGTTCGGCGGCGGCGCGCCTCCGGTCGATGGTCTGGCCGACGGACTCGATGCGTTGTTCGCGGCGACACGCCGATGAACGGGATTTCGGGAGTGATGCGGAGGGCTTTCCGGTGTCCGGATCCGGTGCCGGAACCCTGGATACGGCGTCGCGACACGCCGATGCAGCCGAAAAGTTGCACGTCCTTGTTTCGTTGGAATTCCAACGATTATGACGTATATGGCGGGTGATTTCGCGGGGTGTTCGCCATGTCCGGGTTGCGCGACCGGGAATCCCGTGGCATGATGTTCGAGTTGCCTGACGAGGTCAAGACCTCGGAGGGAAACAGAGACTGGCGGATTTCCCAAGCGGTCAAAGGGAGCTGACTGTAAATCAGCCGCTTCGTGCTTCAGTGGTTCGAATCCACTATCCGCCACGCCCCGATAGCTCAGTGGTAGAGCACTTCCTTGGTAAGGAAGAGGTCGTGAGTCCAATTCTCACTCGGGGCTCTCTGGCGGGGTAGCTCAGCTGGCTAGAGCGTACGACTCATAATCGTAAGGTCAAGAGTTCGAGCCTCTTCCTCGCTACAAATCGCGCCCACCAACCGGTGGGCGCATATTATACCTAGTAAAACACAGAGGTGAATGACAATGGCTAAGAGCGCCGACATCCGTCCGGGCATCACGCTGGCCTGCACCGAGTGCAAGGAGCGCAACTACATCACGACGAAGAACCGTCGTAACACGCCCGACCGTCTCGAGCTGAAGAAGTTCTGCCCGCGCTGCGGCAAGCAGACCGTGCACCGCGAGACCCGCTGAGCGCATTCGAGATTTGCGAAGACCCGACCGTATGGCCGGGTCTTTTCGTATTCCCGGAGGTTTTTCCCGCTTTGTTCATGCCGCTTGCGGGCGAGCCCGCCAAGCCGCGGATAGGATAGGCAACTATGACCAGCTTTGCAGAGATCACCACGATCGGTGTGGGCGGCGAGATCGCCCGTTTCGTCGAACCGACCACGCGCGTCGGCGTCATCGAGGCCGTCGAAGGGGCGGACGGGCATGGACTGCCCCTGTGCGTCATCGGCGGCGGCTCCAACATGCTCGTCTCCGACGAGCCGTTCCCCGGCGTCGTCGTGCGCGACGCGCGCCGCCGCATCACCGTGCCCGACGAGGCGGCCCCCGTCGAGGGAGGCGACCGCACCGTGCACGTGAACGCGGAGGCGGGCGCCAACTGGGACGATTTCGTCGCCTTCACCGTAGAGCTCGGCCTGGAGGGCGTCGAGGGCCTGTCCGGTATCCCCGGCACGGTGGGCGCGTCCGTCGTGCAGAACATCGGCGCCTACGGCCAGGAGGTCGCCACGTCCGTCGAATCGGTGGAAGTGTGGGACCGCGAGACGAAGACCACGCGCGACCTCAAGCCCGCGGACCTCAAGTTCGGCTACCGTTCCTCCGCCTTGAAGTCGAGCATGTACGCGGCCCCCGCCACGCCGGCCGACCGCTTCTTCCCGACGCCGCGCTACGTGGTGCTGTCCGTCACGTTCGCGCTGCGCCACAGCGCCGAAGGCACGGTCGGATTCGGCCAGCTGGCGAAGGCGCTCGGCGTCGAGGTGGGCGCGCGCATGGCCACCACCGCCATCCGCGACGCGGTGCTCGAGGTGCGCGCCTCCAAGGGCATGCTTGAGGATCCGACCCGCTACGCCCTGCCGGTCATGTCCGACACGAAGCGCGAAGGCAACATCATCGCCGACCTGAAGCGCCTCGCCGCGGCCGCCACGCCGGCCGACGACGGCTCCGGCCTGCCCGCGCCCGACTGGGACCGACACAGCTGCGGATCGTTCTTCATGAACCCGATCCTGCCCGAAGCCGAGGCCGCGCGCCTGCCCGAGGACGCGCCGCGCTTCGCCGCCGTGCTGCCCGACGGCACGCCCGGCGTGAAGACCTCCGCCGCATGGCTCATCGATCACGCCGGATTCCACAAGGGATTCGCCGTGGGGGAGCCGGACGGCTCGGAGACCGCGGGGCCGGCCGCGCCGGCGAGCCTGTCCACGCACCATACGCTCGCCCTGACGAACCGCGGGGACGCCACGGCGTCGGATGTCGTCGCCCTCGCCAAGACCATCCAGCAGGGCGTGAAGGAACGGTTCGGCGTGGCGCTCGTGCCCGAACCCGTGTGCATCGGCATCGACCTGCGCCCCTGACCGGCGTCGCGTCCCGAATGTGGGGAAAGGGCCTTCGCGTCGCAATCCGGTGGGCATATACTATGCCGTTGAACCTAACCGGAGAGACAAGAAGGTCCCAGCACCATGCAGATATTCCGAACGAAATCCGTCGAGCAGACCATCGCCGAGACCGGCGAAGAGGGTCGCACGCTCAAGCGCAACCTCACGTGGTGGGATCTGTCCATCATGGGCGTCGCCGTCGCCGTCGGCGCCGGCATCTTCTCCGTGGGCGCGCAGGCCGCCGCCTTCCACGCGGGTCCGGCCGTCATCATCAGCTTCCTCATCGCCGGCGTCGTGTGCGGCGCGGCCGTCATGTGCTACGCCGAATTCGCCTCGATGATCCCGGTGGCCGGCTCCGCGTACACGTTCACGTACACCACCGTCGGCGAGGTCGTCGCGTGGATCATCGGCTGGGACCTCATCCTCGAGATGATGATGGCCGGTTCGGTGATCTCCAAATACTGGGGCGTCTACCTGGACGACTTCTTCCACCTCATGGGCTGGGGCGTCGACACGAATCTGACGTTCGGCTCGTTCCACATCGACATCGCGCCGATCATCATCGTCGCGTTCTTCACCACGCTGCTCGTGTTCGGCACGAAGATCGGCGCCCGCGTCGACGGCGCGATGACCGTCCTCAAGATCGCGATCGTCCTGTTCGTCGTGGTCGTCGGATTCTTCTACGTGAAGATGTCGAACTTCACGCCGTTCATCCCGCCGAGCCAGCCCGCCGACTCCCTGCCCGGCAGCTCCGTCGCCGCCGACGTGCTCAACCAGCCGCTGTGGCAGTGGGCGACCGGCATGGTTCCGAGCGTGTACGGCGTGCCCGGCATCCTGTCCGGCGCGGCGCTCGTGTTCTTCGCGTTCCTCGGCTTCGACGTGGTCGCCACCGCCTCCGAGGAGACCGTGAACCCGCACAGGAACGTGCCGCTCGGCATCGGCGTGGGCATGGGCCTCATCATCGTGATGTACATGCTCGTCGCGTTCGTCACCACCGGCATGGTCTCCTACAAGGACCTCGCCAAGCAGGACAGCCCGTCGCTCGCCACCGCGTTCGAGCTGGTCGGCGCGAACTGGGCGGCGAAGATCATCAGCTTCGGCATCGTGCTGGGCCTCGCCACCGTGGTCATGGTGCTGCTGCTGGGACTCACGCGCATCGTGTTCGCGATGAGCCGCGACGGCCTGCTGCCGCGCGGCCTGTCCAAGACCGGCAGGCACGGCACCCCGGTCGCGCTGCAGATCGGCGTCGGCGTGGTCGTCGCGCTCGTCGCCGCCTGCTTCGACATCGGCGTGCTCGCCGACATGGTGAACATCGGCACGCTGTCCGCGTTCACGCTGGTCGCGATCTCCGTGCCGATCATGCGCGCCCGCCGCCCCGAACTGCCGCGCGCGTTCAAGATGCCCGGCAACCCGTGGGTGCCGATCCTCATCGCCGTCGCCAACCTGTGGCTGATGCTCAACCTGTCCGTGCTCACCTGGCTGCGTTTCGTCGTGTGGCTGGTCATCGGCTTCGCGATCTACTTCGGCTACGGCTACTGGCATGCCCGCCTCGGCAGGGGAGCGCTCACCGAGACGCTCTCCGAGGAGACCGACAAGGCCATCAACACCGACTGACGGAGTGTCAAACCGTCCCCGCACGCGCCTAAACTGGACGGTCAGAATAGTCAGGAACGTGTTCTAAGGAGAATCCCATGCCGTACGTTGTCGCCCAGCCTTGCGTGGACGTGAAGGACAAGGCCTGCGTGGACGAGTGCCCGGTCGACTGCATCTACGAGGGCGATCGTTCCCTGTACATCAACCCGAACGAGTGCGTCGACTGCGGCGCGTGCGAGCCGGTGTGCCCCACCGAGGCCATCTTCTACGAGGATGACCTGCCGGAGGAGTGGGCCTGGTACAAGGACGCCGCCGCCAACTTCTTCGCCGAGGTCGGCGATTTCGGCGGCGCCTCCGCCCACGGTCCGATCGGCAAGGATCCGGCGCAGGTCGCCGCCCTGCCCCCGCAGAACCAGGACTGACCGATTGATTGGATGACTCCCCGCTCCCGGGGAGTCATCGTTGTTTTTATCATGCTCCCCCTTTCCCCAGGGGGAGTCGTCGGCTTCGCCGACTGAGCGGGGTTCTCCCCGGAGAGGCATCACCATGGGCTTCCACACCTACTCCTCGCCATACGACTGGTCGCGCATCGCCGGCTACAAGACCACCGCGAAGGCGGTCGACGGCGGCATGATCGACCTGTCCGTCGGCTCGCCGGTCGACCCGGTGCCCGCCAGCGTGCGCGACGCGCTCGCCGCGGCGGCGGACGCGGCGAACGCGCACGGCTATCCGGCGACCATCGGCACGCGCGACCTGCGCGACGCGATCGACGGCTGGTTCCGCCACCTGCGCGGCGTGGACCTGAAAGCCGTCAACGCGGCCGTCGTGCCCACCGTCGGATCGAAGGAGGGCGTCGCGCTGATGGCGTCGCTGCTGCACCTCGGCCCGGGCGACGTGGTCGTCCAGCCGAAGGTCTCCTATCCGACGTACGAGATCGGCACGCAGCTGGCCGGCGCCACCGTGCTCAAGGTCGACGACGTCGCCGACGTGGACTCGTGGAGGAACGTGCCGGGCGTGAAGGCCGTGTGGGTGAACTCGCCGTGCAATCCTTCCGGCGACGTGCTCGGCGCCGACTGGCTCGCCGGCATCGTCGCGGCGGCGCGCGCGATCGGCGCGGTCGTCCTGTCCGACGAATGTTATGCGCTGATGGACTGGCGCGCGAGTCGTGGAGCCACCGACTCCAACGAGCCCGCCTCGGCGGACGCGTTCAGCCTGTCCGCCACGCCGTGCGCGCTGAGCCCGCAGGTGTGCGAGGGCAGCGCCGACGGCATCCTCGTGCTGTATTCGCTGTCCAAGCAGAGCAACATGGCCGGCTACCGCACCGCGCTCATCGCCGGCGACTACCGTCTCGTCACCGAGATGGCCGAGTACCGCAAGCAAATCGGCGAGATCATCCCCGGACCCGTCCAGGCCGCGATGGCCGCGGGCCTGCGCGACGTCGAATCGGTGCGCGTGCAATGGCAGCGCTACCGCACGCGCCTGTCGAAGCTCGTCGCCGCGCTGCGCGCGTACGGGTACGACGCGGCGATGCCCGACGGCGCGCTCTACGTGTGGGTGAAGGCCAAGTCCGGCGACTGCTGGACGGACATGGCCGATCTCGCGAAGCTCGGCATCATCGCTAGCCCCGGCGAATTCTACGGAGCCCCCGCCTATCTGCGCTTCTCCGCCACCGCCACCGACGAGGCGATTGAAGCCGCCTGCGCCCGCCTCGCCGCCTGATAGGCCCCCTCTGACGAGGGGGCTGTCGGCGAAGCCGACTGGGGGAGAGACCCACTTATCCGGGTACATGGCCTCACGCGCCGAACCGGGCCGCGCCTTTTCCGAACCTCCGGCGCACTTCGTCCAGCGCGCTCTCCGCGCGGCGCTGCCGGTCCGAGACGGTGCTCGCGTCGGCGCTCGTCGCCTCCTCGAGCATGTCGTCCAGTGACGGCTGCACGGCGGTCGCGGCGGCGGCTCCCAGTCCGCTCGCGCTCATCCCCGCCAACCGGATGAGCTTCGGCAACGGCGCGTCGGGGGAGGAGCCTTCGGGCATCCCCAGCATCCCATGCAGCAACCGCACGCACACCGGATACAACGCGCCCGCCGTGTCCACCGGGCGTTCCAGCGTCCGTGACCGCGTCCGGTAGCTCAGATCAGCGAACCGCAGTTTCACCGTCACCGTGCGTGCCACGAACCCTTTGCGGCGCAACGTTCCGGCCACCTCGTCGCACGCCTCGCGCAGCAATCCGAGTACGACTCGCTGATCGGTGGTGTCCTTCAGCAGCGTCTCCTCCGAGCCGACCGACTTCTCCTCGCGCACCGGCGTGACCGTGCGTTCGTCGAGACCATGCGACGCCATCCACAATCCGCGAGCCGCCGCGACCGAACCGGTCGCCTGCTCCAAGGCCCGGGGACTCATCGCCGCCAGATCGGCCACCGAATCCACGCCCCACGCGTTGAGGCGCTTCTCCAACGACGGCCCGATGCCGGGGATGCCACGCAACGGCATCATCTGCACGAATTCGGCGGACCTGGCGGCGGGGATGAGCAGCATACCGTTCGGTTTCGCGTTCGTCGACGCCATCTTCGCGACGAGCTTGTTCGCCGCCACGCCCACCGAGCAGGTCACGTGGAAACGGCGCTCCACTTCGGCTCGGATCCATGCGCCGATCGCCGTCGGGCGCTTCCATGCGAGCAGCGCGCCTGAGACGTCCATGTAGCCCTCGTCCACCGACACCTGTTCCACCCGGTCGGTCACGGCGTGGAACACCTCGGTCATGATCCTGTGCGAGACCGCGCGGTAGTAGCGCATGTCCACAGGGAGGAACACGCCGTCCGGGCACAGCTGCCGCGCGCGGGCGGAAGGCATCGCCGAGTTGATGCCGTAGTGTCGCGCCTCGTAGCTCGCGGCGGACACCACCGAACGCGGCCCCGTACCGATGATCACCGGCCTGCCCGTGAGTTCGGGGTGACGCGCCACCTCGAGCGAGGCGTAGAACGCGTCCATGTCGATGTGCAGCACCGTGCATCCGGTCTCGTCATGCCCCCAATCGCGTTTCGCGGCGGCCAGTCTTGGTGCGGTGCTCATACCGCCATTCTACGGTCGTGCGTGGCGGGTCAGGATATTACCGTAGGGGATATGAAGCGAGTGGTTGTGAATGCGCTGAACCATGTGCCGGTGGTCGCCATCGTCGTGTGCGAGGCGATCGTCATCTACAGTGCGACCGCCGTCGCGAAGCTCGCGTTCACCCAGCTCGACCCGCTGTACGCCGTGTGGTACCGTGTCGGATTCATGGCCGTGCTGATGCTGTTGTGGCGGCGTCCATGGCGGGCCGACAAACGTGCGGCGCTGCTCCGTCATGATGCGCGTGGCTGGGGGTTGGTGGTGCTGTTCGGCGTCTCGCTCGCGCTGATGAACACGATGTTCTATGTGGCGATCTCCAACATGGATCTGGGCATCGCCGTCTCCCTCGAGTTCCTCGGACCGTTGTCGGTCGCCGTGATCACCGGTCGCAGCTGGCGTGAACGGCTCGGCATCGGCATCGCCGCGATCGGCGTGGTCCTGCTCGCCGGCATCTCGCTTGCGGATCCGGAGAGCGGCGGCAGGTTCCTCGTCGGTCTGATAGCGATCCTCATCGGCGGGTCGATGTGGGGCGTGTACATCGTGGCCGGCAGACGCATCGCCGCGGGCGGCAATTCACTCGACAATCTGTGCGTCGCCGTCACGATCGGATGGGCGATGCAATCGCTGTTCCTCGGCGTCCCGGCCGTCACGCACCTCGTCCATCCCAAGGCGACGGCCACGTGGGCGGCGGCTCCCGGCGGCCCGTTGAAACTGTTCGCGCTGCTGTTCCTCGTGTCGTTCCTCGCCTCGTTCGTCCCGTATGTCATCGAGCAGGTGACGCTGCGTCGCGTCACGCCCGCCACGTTCTCCGTCATGCAGTCCATCAACCCGGCCGTCGCCATCGCCGTCGGCCTGGTATTGGGGGAGGTACCCGGATTCGGCGAGATGGCCGGCGTCGCGTTGGTGATTCTGGCCGTCGTCATCACCTTCTCCGGAGACAAGGCCCCCGCCCCGGGGCGATGATTACGCTATGAAAAAAGGGATTCACGTGAACCCGTGAATCCCTTGGTGGCGGAGTGAGGGGGATTCCGCCCCGATACGGTCTAAACCGTTGGAAACATTGATATTCAAGGATTCTCTTAAAATCCGTACCCCACTAGGTACCCCACAATCGACAGTTATCGGCGTGTCGCCACGCGCCAATACGCGCCTTCGCCTATCCCCATCGTAACGCCGTCGCGCTCGCCGGCGAGCGCCGGGGGTTCAGGGTTCGGGCGCGACGCCCACGCGGGACGCCGCGCCGCTGATGACCGCTACACGAGCAGTCGCAGCAGCTGGTACAGCTGCCATATGCTGCACACGTTGAACCGTGTGCCGTCAACCGTGGCGAACATCTCACCGTCGCCCATGTGAACGACGACTATCCGCCCGTTCACGGTCAGACTGCCGTGCATCGTGATATGCTTCATCTTGAACCCTTTGGTTAGGGGCGTAAGCCGATAACCAGTCAAGGCCCGATGTCGCAAGCGTCGGGCCTTTTCTTATCGGCTCGCGCCGATTTCGGCCCGTCATATCAACGGGAACGCCGCATGTCACGGCGTCGCGCTCCAGCTTAGCAGCACATTGGGCGGTGGGCACGGGGAGTGCCCCCACCCCCTACGTGCCGGCTCCTCCCGGCGCATAGCGCCCATCTCTCCCCGCTGAACTTTCCGTAACGCTGAAATGCTGTGAACCGTTGCCGTTATTGATTTTCAGCCTTATAAGCGTTACGTTTCCGTCACCCGTTCCGTCACCTTGTTGCGTCACCGTTAACCGTTAACGTCACGCTTAATGTCACGGTTAACGGTCGATGTCACGGCGTCGCGCCTACTGCCGTAACGGTTTCCGACGATTCGATAACGTAACGCGATAACGTAACGCCGAAAATGCCGGGGGGATATCGGCCCTGCGCCCGAGGGGGCCGCGACGGGGCGGGCGGGGGATGGTCCCCCTACCCGTCGCCCGTGGTCTACCAGTCGCCGCTAGTGGTGAACGGCAACGACGTGGCGCGCGGCAGCGGCTCGCGTGCCAACAAGGCGCGTGCGCGCGTGTCCGTCCCGTCGCTCTTGAGCCTGTTGCAACGGCGGTGGACTAGGCGGCAGTTGGCGAAGCTCAATGGGTCGCCGCCGCGTGACACGGGTACGAGTTCATCGACTTCGGCGCTCATTGGGTGGGGCGTCCTCAACGTCTTGTCCACCGGCCGGCCGCATATGGCGCACACGTCGTAGGCGGCGAGCACGCGCGCCCTCAGTTGCCGGCGTCGCCACCCGTTGCGGTTCCTCGGATTGCCTCTAGTGGTCATGTCCTCCAGTATGCGCGCCCATGACGGGCGACGGGTAGGGGACGACAGCCCGTGTATGCGGCGTGGCGTGGTGGCTGTGTGGTGGTTTGGGGGGCCGCGAAGCCAACGATTGCAGTGGTTGCGTGCTCGCGGGCGTGTGGAAAATCGGCCGTGGGGAAAACGGCCCTTCACCCGAGGTGGCCGCGACGGGCCGGGGCAGGGGGTGCCCCCACCCCGGATATGAGAGAAGCGCCCGTGACGATGACGGTCGGGGCGCTCCCTCGGGGCGGGGCGTCATGCGGACGCTTGCCGCGCGTGGTGCTTGAAACGGCGCTATCCGTTGACTCGCTCGACGGTCAGGCCGGGGTAGAGGCCGGTCAGGTGGGCTACCACGGTGCCGATGTCGTCAAGCCATTGTTGCAGCATGTCCGTCTTGTCGGCGAGCGCCAATGGTTCCTTTTCGGTCTCGAACGCCCAATAGGCGACGCTGCCGGGCAGCATGGCGAACGACAGCATGGGGCGCGGCTCGCCTTCGGTTCTCCAGCTTACGCACGCCGTGAAGTCGAGGTTGAACGGCTCACACGCGCTGTCGAACAACGACAACATGCCGTCCTGTTCGTCCGTCTTGCACTCCCAGCCGGGCGTGTGCTCCAGTTGCAGGCGGGGGGGGGGGTGTTGTTCCGGGCGGTGTCGATGATGTCCGGGACGTTCCACGGGGCGTGCTTCGGCGGCGCGTAGGCGCGTCCGTCGATTACCGTCATGCGTGTGTAGTCCGTCGTGGCCGCGTTCACCTCGGCCGCTAGGGACTGTTCCGGCGTCTGGCACGCGGGGCACATGAACCCGGTGACGACGCCGTGGGTGAAGGTCACGTTCCACAGGCCGGCGTCGTCCGCGTCCGACCTGTAACGCGCCCCGCACACGCCGCATACGGCACTGGCGGCGAGCGCTTCGGCGCTTACGGGGATGCTCGTGAAGCTCATCGCGTCACCTCCGTGAGCCATGCGGCGAGACGCCGCGCCTGAACGTGGTCGAGGTCGGCCACGACGTCGGTAATGCCCATGTCGCCCATTCGGATTTCAACGCCGGTGGCGCTCGCGGTCAGCTTGAGGGGGCGTGCGGGGTCTCGCGTGTTGTCGAACGCGAGGGATTGCGTGGTGGTTGTCATGGTGTGTTCCTCTCCAGCCGGAACATGCCCCGCGATACGATTGGGGGTGCTTCCGGCTAATGATTTGTTCTAGGTAGGGATTTCGTTATCTGTGAAGCGCTCGGCCCGTTGGTGTTGCAGCACCTTCGGGCCATTTCGCTAATCTCCGATGTGGCGTAGGTCTTCGCAGCCGAGCGCGTCGGCGAGCGCTATAGCCCGCCCCAGCGGCATGTTTTTCCAGTCCTTCGCGCCGTTTTCGTAGGCGCTTATCACCTGTTGCGGCACGCCGCTGACCTCGGCTAGATGTGTCTGTGTCCAGCCCTTCGCCTCTCGGAGTTCCTTAAGGGTCATTCTCACCTCCCACTCTTCGCATATACCTACATTCTACATAGTTATCTATAAACAATCAACTAGATAACTATGTGTAGTGGATGTCGTGCCGTGTCCAAGTGGTCGCGGGAATGGTCGGTCTGGTCGCGGAAACGGTCGATTGGACACCCGAAAACGACCAGCCAGACGCCATAACGAACACCCTTGGGCGGCGGTACGACACCGGCGATGCCGGCGCGTCCGCAAATCTTTGAACCCCGCGTACATCTCGGAGACCTCACCGGCGGTCACATCCGCGTCGGAACCTACCCCACCCCCCGGTGTGCCGGCGGCGCTCGCCGGCGCTGCCGCGGTATTTGCCCCGCAATCGTCACGAACGCGCGTCATCGCCCGTCGCGCCTGTCGCCGCAATGGTTCCGGCATTTTCGTAACGGGGTGAAAACCAAGGTTCGCCGCGTATGTATGGCCGGACATGCCACCCGGCGGTCATGGGCCGGCGCGTTCGGAGTCCTCCCCCACGGGGCCGTGCGTCGCGCTCGCCGGCGGACATGGCCGGGTATGTCGGTTGTGAATCGTCAAGGATGCTTGTGGCCGTTCCGCGTGACTACGGCGACGGCCGACGGCGGCGCGCCCTCGCGCGCATGATGGGGTACCCCGTCACGGGGAGGGAGGGACACGGGCCACGCGGATAGTGTTCCGGCCGTGAGCGCAATGGGGATTCGACCGCCCCCTCGGTGTCGGCGGCTCCAATGGTCGGCAGCGTCGGCGAGCGCTGCACGTCGGTGTGTACGTCGCGGGCTGCTCCATGCCGCCGCGTGATGGCTGTCGGCGCTCTTGCCGCAAGTGCCCCTATATGCGTCCCGTGGCATCGCCTAGGCGCGTTCCGTGTTCCGTGCGATGGGATTCCCCGTGTCGTGGCTGTCGGGCGTTCTATGGGCCGGTTCCGTGACGTTGTGACGTTGTGACGTGGGCCGGGGTGCGGCCACGGTGTTAACGAATGGTTCACGGTTTGATGGTGTGTGCCGGCGCGCGTCGGCCTGTCGTCAATCGGTGGTTCATGCTGTTCGAGGGGCGGGGCTTGCTTCATGTGGTGTGTTCCGTGTGGCGTCTACTCTCTTCCATATCCGGGTAGACGCGTCTACCCGTCTACCCGTTGTGGCAGTAGGGCTGACGGGCGTCTACCGGTAGCGTCTACCCGTCTACCGGGTTGGTCGCTGGTCGCGTTTGGTAGACGGGTAGACGCTGGGGTAGACGGGCGGAAACCGTTGCAATCATTGAGGTAGACGGGTAGACGCGTCTACCTTCACTCGGTACTCTCCCGCAAGCGCCATAGGGAACCCGAAATAGTGGCCCCCGCCTTCACGCAAGACACCTTCGCGTCGTCCTGTTTCGCCATGTCGGCGAGCGCGGTGTTAACGAATGGTCTCCACTTCGGACGTAACCCGTTGCGTATCTGCTTGCCGGTGAATGATTGGCCGCGTCGTTTTTCGAGGAACTGGAGAATCTTCACGGTCGCACCCTCGCGTAGTTCGTCCTGTTCGTCGCGTGCCTCACGGGCGGCGGATTGTTTGAGCTTCGCGAGGTCGGCGGCGCGCTCGCGGCTACGGTCGCGCTCCAGCGCCATGCACTGCCGGCGCACCATCTGCGAGTAGGCGAGCACTTCGCCCGATAGTCTCCAGTCCTCGACGGTCACGGTCAGCGGGTCAATACGGTCGGGGTCGAGCCACGGCAACAGGGCGGCTACCTTGAGGCGTACTAGGTTGCCGTGCATGTCGAGACGGTCGCCCGCCTCTCCCGCCACGATGGCGCGCCGCTGCTCGAACGTGGCGCGCCGCGCCTCTTCCGGGTACGTGACCTCGGTCAGCGGGTAGGCGCTGCCGTGGCCCATCATCGCGTAGCGGTCGCCTTGACGGTACAGGGTCTGTATCGCGTCGGTGTCGTCGGGGAACCGTGTGGCGTCGAGTAGCGGGGCCATGCCCGTATGTCCCCACTCGTCGTACTGGATGACGTGGGTGGGATTGTCGCGCATGTCGGCCCATAGGAACCGTTGCGGTAGTCCTGTATCCGATTGGGAGAATAACAGGCCCGCGTTACCCGGCTGCACGCCCGTTATGAGGTTCAGCCGGTACCCGTATCGGGGCACGCGATACGTGTCGGCCGCGTGCTTGGTGCGGCTTCCCAATGGCTCCCCGCTCCATGCCTTCGTCAACTCGCCCGCCAACGTCGAACCCTGACGGGCCATGACCGCGCCCAACGTACTCACCTCGGGCACGGACAACAGGGCGCGACGGTTCACGCATTGCAGCACGGTACGTGGCC
This sequence comes from Bifidobacterium sp. LH_424, assembly GCF_056356895.1. NCBI lineage: Bacteria > Bacillati > Actinomycetota > Actinomycetes > Bifidobacteriales > Bifidobacteriaceae > Bifidobacterium > Bifidobacterium sp. LH_424. Next base: position 19,675 of record NZ_JBKEVC010000013.1, on the reverse strand, counting down.
CGTCCCCGTCCTTGTCGCCGCTCTCGTCCGCCACGCGCTCGCAGAACATCGTGGCTAGGCTCTCCCCGCTGCCGGGCTGGGAGGTCACGGCGTCGCGGATGTCCGGCAGCAGGGCGGCGGCGACGCTCTCGGCCGCACCCTTGCCCATGCCACTCGCGCCCACGAGCGCCACGAACGTGTTCAACGACGCGCCGCCCGCGCCAACGAACGGCGGGATTATCACGTGAGGCGGCAGCACCGTAGCCACACGCGCCAATAGGGACATGAATACGCCCCACGGGCTGGTGAGCGACTGCCGGGCCGCGTCACGAATCACGGTCAGATACGGGGCCTCAAGCCAAAACCGCTCGAACCGCTCCACATCCACCGCGCCCGTATCATCGTCCGCGTCGCCCGTACCCGCGTCATCCACAGACACGACGGCGGCGCTCGCCGATGCGTCCGGCTCCGATGCGGGGGCGGGCATGGGTTGTGGCAGTTGCTCGAACCGTTCGCGCAACATCACCGCGTCCGAAGCGTCGTGCGCGGCACCAGTGGCCCGCACCACCGTAAGCGAGCCGGCCACCGGCGTCAGCAGCTCCACCACCTGAGAACGCCACTTGCAGCCCGTCACGTCCCTATCGGCCACGGCGATTACGCGCCCGTCACCTAGCGTGGCCGCGACGTTCTCCACGTCGAGTACGCTTGAGAGATTGCCGCCGCCGCCCGGCGCGGTGGTCGCCGCATACCCGCAAGCCCACAACACGGCCGCGTCCTTCTCGCCCTCCACAAGGAACACCGGATTACCGGCCTTCGCATAAGGTGCCACACGGTCGGCCAACCACAACGAGTGCCGGCCACCGGTATTGCCGTGCTGCCGTATCCGCTTCGCCGGCGAGCGTGACACCTTCAACCCGTCCCCGTACTCGTACACGGCTCCACCGGGATTGTCGTAAACCATGACCTCGCGCCCGTTCGAGCCCACGCACGCCGTATCCGCCTGTAGGGCGCTCGCGAGCGTGCCGGCGTAATCCTCACTACCGCCGCACGCCTTGCAACGCAACAAGGTGGCCGTCGTGAACGGCGCATACAGGACACGCAACGCGTCCGCCTCGCCACACACGGGACACGCGGCAGCAGTCGGCCCATAGGCGGGCGTGACCTCCAGTCGGGTGCACAAGTCCCGGAACGGCGTGGAAAGCGTTCCACGCGCCGATTCCGGCACATACGGGGCGGGTATGTCGAACGGCTCCCACTTCGCCGCGTCCGCTTCGCGCTGCCGTGTCCTGTCGGCGAGCGCCCGCAACTCTTCGGGCGTGAGGGTGGAATACGTGCGTCGGTAGGCGGTGCGGGCCGCGTCGCGTGTGGGGCGGGGCTTGTCGAACAGGTCGCCCCAGTCCAGTCCCAACGCCTTCAGGACGTCGAGAGGTGTACAGTCCGCGAAGCATTTGAGCAGCACGCACCCGCGTTCGCGCCTGTAGACGACGTGCAGTGAAGGCGCGTCGTCGTCGTGCGCGGGGCATTGCATCATGTAGTCATCGTCTCGGCGGGTCTCTATGCGCAAGCCGTGGGCGCGCGCCGCGTCAAGAATCCTGTCTATCGACGTGCTCATATCATCCCCTCACATATGGCGCGGTGCATGGCCGCGAAACCTTGCGGCGAGCGCCTGTAGGGCTTTCGGAATAGGCGGGTATCGGGCGCGCGTCGAGACCGGCGCATAGCGGCATGAACCGTATCGACGGGCGGCACAGGGAGTGAAAAAAGGTGCGCTGGGTTAGCCCCTCGCGGTTGGCGGGGGCTGTGTTCTCAATGGTCATGGCGGCGTCAGCACCCCACGAACTTGTCAAGAGATGCGGTGGTAATCATCACGCGCGTACCGACCTTGATGGCCTTGAGCTTGCCTTCACGCACGAGACGCATGGTCACGCGTTCATCCTTGAATCCCAACGATTCCGTAGCGGCCTTCAACGGCTCCAGACGGCGGCGCGACGCGGCGTGAGTCGGATTCGTATAGACGGGGGTATTAGTATCCATTATTGACCTCCTTGACGAAGCATTTGCTTCGTGTTTGCTTCAAGCAATTGCTTAAGCAATTGCTTTGTGAGATGTACAGGGTGCGCGTCGGATTTGCGTCCGACGCGCGGGGGGTTGTTGAGCGCTCCGAAGGTACCAGCTTCGGGGCGCTCGTTTTTTCGACACGCTTACTGCCGCGTGGGAACACGTGCGGTAGGCGAGCGCACTACGTAGGATAGCGCACCGCCGCGCGTGACGCATTTGGTGTTATAGCGCCGCAGCGCCATATCCAGCCAAAACGAACATTTTCTATGTTCGGTTTATTAAAAACGGTATAAAATGTAATCTTTCTACATCTTTCTGACGGTTTCTGACGGCGTTTGCCACATGTGGTAGGTAGTCCCGAAAAATGTGAGAAATACCCCACCGACTGACGGACATGACTCCACCCTATCCGGCGTGTCGCAATCATGCCATCACCTCCCCCAATAGTCCCGTCATGGTCTCCACTCGCACCGGGGACGGCAGCAGCTCCAGCACACGCGCCCGACGCTCCACCGGCAACGGCCGCAGCACGGCCACGCGCTCCACGGTCTCCATGCCGGCGAGCACGTCGGCGAGCGCTCGCAGTTCTCCCGTATCGTCGCCCGTGTCGGCATCCGAAGCAGTGGCCGGCACGGGCGGCGTCGGTACGGTCGTGGTGTCCGTCGCGCTCGCCGGCGCGTCGTTTCCGTTGTCGTATGCGTTCATGCGGGCCATGACCTCGCCTAGGTGTTGTTCGCCGGTGACTTGGTAGCGGCTCGCGACGGCCATTGTGGTATGCCCGCCCTGTCGCATGACCTCGCTCACCGTGGCTCCCAGTTCCATCATGCGAGAGAGACAGTCCTTGCGGAGGTCGTGCGGGCGCATGGTCTCAAGGCCGGGCACCTGTTCGCGTGCTTTGGCGAACGCGTTGCGGTAGTGCTGCCCATAATGCACGTCGCCGGTGCGGTCGGACGTGAACAGGTGCGCGTCAGAGTCGGTGATTCCACGCTGTTCCATCCATGCGGCCAACCGGTCGGCGAGCGCGCGGGTCATGGGGACGGTACGGATGGAGGAACGGGTTTTCGGTGTGAGTATCGCCGTATCGCCCTTGCCGGTCTTGGGATTCTTCACGCGCTGCACCTGTTCGACCACGTGAATCGTCAACCCGTCAAGGTCGATGTGACGGCGGCGCAATCCCAGCGCCTCACTTTCACGTAGGCCCGCGCCGTTGCATAGCAGCACCACAAGCCGCACCCATTCGGGCATGACGGCAATCAACGCGTCGAGCTGTTCGCGCGTGGGGCGCACCGGCACGTGCTTTACGGCCGGCTTGCCGACCTTCAGCCGGCACGGGCTGGACGGTATGAGCGTGTGTCCTTCGTCGTCTATTGGTGTTTCGGCGGCGCTCTTCATCATCGTGGCGAGGTGACGGTACACGTGGGCGCGCCTGTCCTCAAGGTCGGCGTCGAGCTGCACCGGCCGGAACGCGTCGAACCACCGTTGCACGACTGCCGGGGTTATCGAGGTCATGGGCATATCGCCGAAGAACGGCAGCAAATACAGTTCCAGCGATTCACGGTACTTCTGTTTCGCGGTCTCTTTCAGGTCGGTGCCGTCCGGCTTCTTGCGGTGTTCCACCCACGGGCCGGCATACTCGCGGAACGTGACGGATTCACGCCGGGCCTGTTCCCTCTCCGATTGCGGCGGTGTCCAAGTGCCGGCCTTGATTGCGGTCTGTGCCGCCGTCAACCACGCTTCGCCCTCCCACTCGAACTCTTTCGGCACCATCTTGTAGCAGCGCTGGGGGAGTCCCGGCCATTGGGCGAACGCGTCAATAGGGGTCGCGTATGAGAACTCTAGGTAGTCCCGGCCATGCTTGCGCGTGGGCTTCACGTGGCCGAACGCGCGCCGCTTGCGCTTCGCCTGTCTCGCCATGCAGCACCTCCATGTGGCTTAGTGGGGTACGAGCGTCCCCGGCCGATTTCGTTACCCCACTATGTACCCCACACCGTCCCCATATCCACGCGCCAATACGCGCCATCGCGCGAACGGCCGGCGAGTGCCGGAATGGCCCGGAACCGTTGGAACGCCGCCGTTTTCGGCATGAAAAAAGGGATTCACGAGAAACCGTGAATCCCTAGCGGGCGGAGTGAGGGGGATTCGAACCCCCGAGCCGCTCAAAGCAGCTAACACCTTAGCAGGGTGCCCCTTTCGGCCACTCAGGCATCACTCCACATTGTGTCATGAACACAACAGCATGAAACTATACACCACCCCTCGGATGCGACCCGCCGTATTCACAAAATCCATGATTTTCGCATACCCACATACTGACAGGGAACCTCCGGCACCGCCATCGTGCGTCATGTGTCGCATACCGCGTCGCATGCATATAGGCGGAGCCGGAGGTACGCCATTGTCCGTCCGTCTCCTGCGGGCCATTCTATCCCCAAACGTCGCGCGACACCCGGTTCCCACGGCAATCCCCGTGGCGGCATGGGCGGCGGTATCCTCGACGGAAAGAGCGGGAGAAGAAAGGCAGAGCAGCCATGAGACACATCAACGGCGTCGGTCGTCATACGCCGCCGTCCAGCGGACCGTCACACGTCAGGACCATCGTGGTCGTCGCGCTGGTCGCGGCGATCGTGCTCACGTTCAGTGGAGGCGCGTGGGCGGTATCCACCGGCCGGATCGGCCAGAGCATGGTCGGAGCATCACCGGAAACGCAGGAAACAGCGGCGGCATCCACGGAATCCCGGATCAGGCAGGCCGTGCCCAAGCCCGCCGCCGAGCATCACGGCAACTCCCCGGACTGCCCGGACACGGACTGCATCGCGATGCTCGTCAACGGCGACCTGCTGTTCCATGAGGGTCTGTGGGAGCATTTCGCGGGGCCGGACACCACGGCCACCGACGGCACCGCGTTCGACTTCGACCCGCTGTTCGAGCCGATGAGGAAGTACATCCAGGCCTCCGACATCGCCGTATGCGAGTTCGAGACGCCGATCGCCCCGCGCGGCGGCCCCTACTCCGCGTACCCGGTCTTCAACATCCCGCCCGAGGTGGCGGACGCCGCCAAGCACGTCGGCTACGATGCGTGCACGCACGCCACGAACCATTCGTGGGACCAGGGCTCCGACGGCATCGCGCGCCTGTGGGACACGCTCGACTCGCTGGGCATCGCCCAGACCGGCTCGTACAAGACCGAGGCGGATTCCGTCAAGCCGCTCGTCATCGACTCGCCGACCGGCGGTGGCAAGCTGGGCCTCGTCACCGGCACCGTCTCGCTCAACGGCCAGACTGCCGACCAGGATTGGCGGGTGGACCGTCTGCGCGAAAGCGGCGACCCGCACCATGATTCCGACATCCAACGCGCGGTCGACAAGGCGGACAAGGCGCGCGAACAGGGCGCCGACGTGGTCGCCATCGCCATGCACTCGGTGCAGGAGTACCTCGACTACGCGGATTCCTGGCAGGTGTCCGAGGCGCACGAGCTCGCCGACACGGGCGCGTTCGACGTGATCTATGGCGCCGGATGCCATTGCGCGCAGCCGATCGAGCATTACAACGGCACGTGGATCGTCTACGGTCTCGGCAACGCGGTCACCGTCACCTCGTACATCCCCGGCAACGAGGTGAACAACCAGGGCGTCACCGCGCGCATCCAGTTCGCCGGCAAAAAGGGCGTCAAGGGGTCGTGGCGCGTGAGCCGCATCGACTGGCTGCCCACCGCGAACATGCGGCAGGGCCAATACGTGTGGTGCCCGATCTCCTCCGACCATCCGGACGGCACCTGTTGGAACGAGACGGAGGACGCGAGGCAGCGCCAGCGCATCTCGAACGTCATCTACGCGATGGGCGCCGATCCGGACGTCGTGCACGAGTGGAACATCACGGGCGAACGACAGGCGACCCGGTGACGCGCACCCGCGCCGACCGCGCTAAGGTAGGCTCCATGACCATGCCGCACACGCCATCCGCCACATCCCCGATCATCCTCGACACCCAGCCGGAGCGCACCGACCTGCCGCTCGTCGTCATGCCCGCCGTGCTTGGCTCGATGATTGCGCCGCTCACCGCGCAGCTGGAACGTCTGCATGACGTCGCCCGCGTGCACATGTACGGCGACTTCACCGAGGACGAGGACCTCATCGCCAGTCGCGTGGCCGGCGCGACCGTCATGCTCAACGGCGGCCCGCACATCTCCGACGCGCTGCTGCGCCGCCTGCACGCGGACGGCCTCAAGTGCATCGTGTTCTCCGGCACCGGCGTCGCCAGCTACATCGATCTGGCGCTCGCGCGCGAGCTCGGCATGCGCATCTGCAACGCCGTCCACTACGGCGACGCCGCCGTCGCCGAACACACGTTCGCCCTTCTGTTCGAGCTCACGCGGCATGTCGGCGCGCTCGACGCGGGCGTCAAGGCGGGCGGCTGGTCCGGTCCGTTCGCGGACGGCATGCAGCTCGCCGGCCGCCGTCTCGGCATCATCGGCCTCGGCGGCATCGGCGGCGCCGTCGCGCGGATCGCGCGGGCGCTCGGTATGGACGTGTCCGCATGGTGGACCGGGCATACGCCGGTCGACCGGTTCACGCGGTACGGCGTCACGCCGGTCGACGACCTCGGCGCGCTCATCGCTGCCTCGGACGTCGTCACCGTCCACCTGCCGCTCATCGACGGAGCGACGCGCGGCATCGTCACCGCCGACCATCTCGCACGCCTCAAGCCCGGCGCGTTGTTCGTCAACACGGCGCGCGCCGAGGTCATCGCGCCGGGCGCGCTCGCGGAACGTCTCGCGCGCGGCGACGTCCACGCGGCACTCGACGTGTTCGACAAGGAGCCGCTTCCCACCGACGACCCGTTGCACGCGATGGACAACGTGATCCTCACGCCGCACGTCGCGTGGCGCACCGACGGCGCGTTCGCCGATCTCACCAGGCAGATGGCGGACGCCACGCTCGCCTACCTCACGGGCGGCGACGTGAACGTCGTCGTCTCCGAACACGATCGCGAGGCGTGATGCGGACGATCCTCGACCCGACGGACCAGCCCGCGCACGACGCGTTCGTCGAGAAGAAATCCGAGTTCATCGGCGACGCCGCGCACGTCGCGACGCTCGACGAGGCGCTCGCCTTCGTCGAGCGGATCCGCGAGCGGCATCCGAAATCACGTCATGTCGCCTACGCGGCCGTCTGCGGCGGCGCCGACGGCCGCGTGGCGGAGCGCATGAGCGACGACGGCGAGCCGTCCGGCACCGCCGGCAAGCCGATCCTCGACGTGATCCGCGCGAACGACCTCACCGACTGCGTGGTCGCCGTGACGCGGTATTTCGGCGGCATCCTGCTCGGCTCCGGCGGGCTCATCCGCGCGTATTCGACCGGTGCGTCGATCGCCGTGAAGGCGGCGCGGCAGGCGGCGATCGTGCCGTGCCGGCGCTACCTCGTCGCGTTGCAGTACCCGCAGCTCAAACGGTTCCAGCAGATCCTCGCCACGGTGCACGGCACGCAGTCCGACGAGACGTACGCGGCCGACGTGACGCTCGTCGCGTCGCTGCCGGTCGACGAAGCTCCGCGATTCGAGGATCTCGTGCGCGAGACGTTCAATGCGACCGTCGTGCCGGAGCCGCTCGACGTGGTGAACCGCGCGGTCGCGCAGGACTGACACGCGCGGTAGGCTGGGGCGCATGAGCGACACCGATTTCGAGCCGTTGACCGTCACCTACGAGCATCTGCGCCATAGCGAGGATTCCGCCGAACTGTCCGAATTCGCGCGACGCGAGCTGCCCGACCGCGCCGACCAGGCCGCGTTCTCGCGCGCCACCGCACTGCTCGAGGCCGTCGGCGGCAACCCGCATACGCCGGTCGCCGACCGCGTCTTCCTCGCCGAGACGATGCCGTTCCCGAACGTGCTCGTCAAACTCGCCGCGGATCCGGAACCCGAAGTACGCAAGGCGGTCGCCGGCAACGAAAGCGACAAGAACTGGCTGGTCGGGCGCCTCACCAAGGACCCGGTGCCCGAAGTGCGCGACGCGGCGCTGCGCAACACGAAGACCTCGTGGAAGATGCGGCTCGAAGGCGCGCAGAACCCTGAGGTGGACGCGGCCACGCTCGCCTTCCTCGCCACGCTCGGCACCGAGCTCGAACCCGGCGCGCCCGCCGTGCTCTCCTCGATGGTGCGCCGCGCGGTGGCGCTCAACCCGAACGCCACGCCCGAGACCGTGGCGAAACTGGCCGACGACCCCTCCGCCGAGGTGCTGCACGCCGTGGCGAAGCGCAAGGCCGCACAGGCCGGCTGGCGGGCCGGCGGGTCTTCCGGGGCGACGGGCCCGGCCTGAAGGCGGCTCACGCGCGCGAGTAGTGTACGGCATCGCCCATGTAAACCCCACGTGTCGGCGTTTTCTCCACCTCGGCGTTACACTGGGAGCCATGACTGAGAGAACGGAAAGCGCTGAGCGGCTCGCCCGTCCGCTGATTCAGCTGGCCAAATTGGTGGGCATCGGCACCAGCTATGTGGGGATGAGCGACGACTACCACGAGATCGAGGACGATGTCCTGGTGGATCTGCTCGCCGCCTTGGGCATCGACGCCTCCGGAGAGGATGCGATCCGCGGTTCCATCAAGCACATCCGCGACGCGCGTCGCAGCCGCCTCGTACCGCCCACCGTGCTGCACACGGTCGGCGAGGACACGCGCGTGCTCGTCAACGGCGGCGTGTTCGACCTGCCGAAGGCGACCATCACGCTCGAAAGCGGCGAGGATTACGGCAGGACGCTCGACTACGGTCCCGGCGACGGCTCGAGGGCCTACGTGCTCAACGACCGGTTCATCACCACGTCGTCGATCACCATCCCCGCCGACCTGCCGGCCGGCTACCACACGCTGCACGTCACGGTGGGCGAAACCACGCAGGACGCCACGCTGATCAGCGCGCCGTCGCGCGTCGAACTGCTCGACGAGATGAAGAACGGCCGCCTGTGGGGCTGGATGGCGCAGCTGTACTCCATCCGCTCCGCGAACTCGTGGGGCGTGGGCGACTTCCAGGACCTCGCCGACCTGCTCAAGGAGGCGAAGCGCCGCACGGGTAGCGACTTCGCGCTCATCAACCCGGTGCACGCCGCCGAACCCGTCTCCCCGCTGACGCCGTCGCCGTACCTGCCGATCGCGCGCGGTCTCGTCAACTTCACGTACATCCGCCCCGAGGCCATCGAGGAGTACCAGCTGCTCGGCAAAGAGAGCCTCGCGCAGGTCGAGGAGCTGCACTCCTCCGTCGAGCCGCTCAACGGCGACGCCCAGCTCATCGACCGCGATTCGATGTGGCGCGCGAAGATGCACGCCCTGTGGATCATCTTCAAGCTCGGCCGTTCCCCGGAGCGCCAGCAGGCGTTCGCCGACTACTGCAAGGCCGCCGGCGACGACCTCGAAGGCTACGCCACCTGGTGCCTGTGCTACGACAAGTGGGGCGCGCCGACCCGCGAGCTCGACAACTGGGAGCAGAAGTTCACCAAGGATTCGCCCGAGGTCCAGGGGCTCAAGCAGCAGTTCCCCGACACGCTCAACTTCTACCGCTGGCTCGAATGGATCGCCACCGAACAGCTCGACCGCGCGCAGCGCGAGGCCCGTGAGGCGGGCATGCGCATCGGCCTCATGGCCGATATGGCCGTCGGCGTGCACGCGCTCGGCTCCGAGGTCTGGTGGCATCCGGAGAACTTCGCGAAGGGCGCGACCGTCGGCGCCCCGCCGGACATGTTCAACCAGCAGGGCCAGGATTGGAGCCAGCCGCCGCTGAGCCCGATCGCCCTGGAGAACACCGGCTACGCCCCCTACCGCAACCTCGTGCACAACATGTTCGCGCACGCGGGCGCGGTGCGCATCGACCACATCCTCGGCCTGTTCCGCCTGTGGTGGGTGCCCGCCGGGCGCAAGCCGGTGGACGGTGCCTACGTGCACTACGATTCCGAGACGATGCTCGGCATCCTCGCGCTCGAGGCCTCCCGCGCCGACGGCGTGGTCGTCGGCGAGGATCTGGGCGTCGTGCCCGCCTACGTGGCCGATTCGCTGTCCAAGCACGGACTGCTCGGCTGTGCCGTCGAATGGTTCGAGCAGCGCGACGGCAAGTTCCGCGCGCCCTCCGACTGGCGTCCGTACGCGCTCGCCTCGGTCAACACGCACGACCTGCCGCCGGCGGCCGGATACCTCGAGCTGGAGCATGTCGAGCTGCGCGAGCGCCTCGGCCTGCTCACCGAGCCGAAGGAGAAGGTCGAGCAGGACGCCATGAACGAGCAGAACGCCATGCTGGAGATGCTCGTGCGCGAGAACTACCTCGACGCCGACTTCGCCGACCATCGCGAGGATCACGAGCAGGACATCATCGAAGCGCAGTATCGCGCGCTCAAGGGCTCGCCGTGCAAGCTGCTCGCCGCCTCCATCACCGACGCGGTGGGGGAGAAGCGCGCGCAGAACCAGCCGGGCACCAACAACGAGTACCCGAACTGGCGCATCCCGCTCGCCGACGACAAGGGCGACGTGGTTCCGGTCGAAGGCCTGTTCGAGCGCGAGTCCGTGCAGCGCCTCGCCGCCATCATGAACGGCTGACGCGTTCGGACGAACGGTTGATGTGCCGTCCGTGTCCCTGACGGCCGAAAGTCCGCTCCCTTCACGGGGAACGGACTTTCTTTATTCTGCGCCCCCTTCAGGGGGAGCTGGCGGCCGCAGGCCGACTGAGGGGGGGTGCCGGGAGCGTCGGGGCGGAACGGCCCCGCCCGACTCCCGATTCTCACCGCCACGACACGCCCGGGGTGATGTCAAGGCCGGCGATATACTAGTGGATTGTTGTGTTTCCCTAAGGGGTCCTTCAAAGCGCTTTCCCACTCGCCATCGAGGACTTTCAGGGAGCCCACGGATAAAGAGGTCTGAAGCTTATCGGATCGCGCGCCCTAACCAAGCGCACACCGAGCAGCCGAAGCCCGGAACACAATAGTGAAAAGGTAGATACAGTGAAGACTTTCACTCCGAAGCCAGCTGATCTGACTCATGACTGGTACATCGTCGACGCTTCCGATGTGGTGCTCGGTCGTCTCGCCTCCCAGGTCGCGAACCTGCTGCGTGGCAAGAACAAGCCGACCTTCGCGCCGCACGCCGACTCCGGCAACTACGTTATCGTCATCAACGCCGACAAGATCGCGCTGACCGGTAACAAGCTGGGCAAGGAACTGTACTCGCACTCCGGCCGTCCCGGCGGTCTGCGTCGCGACAAGTACTCCGAGCTGCTCAAGAACAAGCCGGAGCGCATCATCACCTCCGCCGTCAAGGGCATGTTGCCGAAGAACCGTCTGTCCAAGGTGCAGCTCGGCCGTCTGCGTGTCTTCGCCGGCTCCGAGCATCCGCACGCTGGCCAGAACCCGCAGGTCTTCGAGATCCAGCAGGTTTCTCAGCAGGCTAAGTGAACCGAAGGGAGATAGAGAACATGGCTGAAAACACCAACAACTCCGCGGTTCAGGAAACCGAAGAGGAGCTCACCAGCTACACCACCGAGACCAACGCCGGCGCCGGCACCGGCACCTCCGCGATCGAGCCGGGCTACGGCACCGGTCGTCGCAAGGAGGCCGTCGCCCGTGTCCGCCTGATCCCGGGCTCCGGCAAGTGGACCATCAACGGCCGCACCCTGGAGGAGTACTTCCCCTCCAAGCTGCTGCAGCGTGAGGTCAACTCCCCGATCGTGCTCCTCAAGCTCGAGGGCAAGTTCGACGTCGTCGTCCTCGTCGACGGTGGCGGCACCACCGGCCAGGCCGGCGCCATCCGCCTCGGCGTGGCCCGTGCGCTGAACGCGATCGACCGCGACGCCAACCGCGCCGAGCTGAAGAAGGCCGGCTTCCTGACTCGCGACGCCCGCGTCGTCGAGCGCAAGAAGGCTGGTCTCCACAAGGCCCGTCGCGCCCCGCAGTTCTCCAAGCGTTGATTCGCCTGGGCGCTGCCCATCACGACAAGGAACCCCGTCACCGTTCATCCGGTGGCGGGGTTCCGTCGTTTTCGTAGGGGGCTTACGGAGCGTCCCGGGATCTCGCGGAAGACCCCGGGAGCTTGGGACCCCGGTCCTCAGCTCAGCTGCTTCATCAGGCTGATGCTGAGTGCGGGGAACGTCCACACGTTCGTGTCCGGCTCGGACTCCGTCTCGGCACCGGTCGCGGCCTCCGGTTGTGCCGGCGCGGCGGTGGGTCCGGTGGGTCCGGTGGATTCCGGTCCGGAATCGGCGACGGCCGCGTCGGCGTCCTTCACGTTCGCGGCGTTCGTACCGTTCGTGCCGTTGCCGTTCGCGACGTTCGCGCCACCCGTAGCAAGCGGCGTCGGGATGGCGCCGGTCATGGCGTGCGCCGCCTGCTGCGGCTCCGGCGCGTGCCGGTGCAGCAGCAGTGCCGCGGCCTTCTCGGCTCGCGCCTGCTCCTCCTTCTCCGCGGCGGCCTTCGCCTCCGCGTGGGCGATCGCCTTCATGTCCGCGTCGAGCGCGTCGGACAGCTGGCGCGCGGTGGCGCCGTCGCCCTCGCCCTGCATCCGTTCGACCAGATCGTGGATCTCGCTGCTTTCGGGCACGCTGATCGTCCACAACGTCTGCTGGCCGTCCAGTTTGAGATCCGCGACGGCGCGGCCGCGGCCGGGCATATGGCCGGTGCTCTCCGCCGAGCACCATGCGGGCGTCCATTCGCTGTCCGAGGGGAGTCGGAACTGCTTGTCCTCCGGCACGCCGTTGATGACGATGAGGATGTCGGTCTCACTCGCGTCGAGCAGCTGCATCGCGAAACTGCGCTGGCCGAGGTCGAACCAATCGCGTTCCATCGGCGTGGTGCCGTTCGGCAGGAACCATTGGATGCGGCTCGACGGCTTGAGCAGGCCCAGCTGCGTGAGCCTGGTGAAGAAGCCCTCCTGATGGTACAGGTCGAGCGACTTGCGCAGGGCCACCAGCTTCGACACGGTCTCGAGGCGGTGCATGTGCCAGCTCTTCTCCGGCTGGTACAGCCAGTCCCATTTCAGGTAGCTGATCGGGCTGTCCTGGCAGTAGGCGTTGTTGTTGCCGTCCTGCGAATTGCCGAATTCGTCGCCGGCGAGCATCATCGGCGTGCCGAGGCTGAGCAGCAGCGTGCCGAGCATGTTCATCGCCGCGCGTTCGCGCCGCGCCACGATCGTCACGTCGTCGGTCTCGCCTTCCGTGCCGAAGTTCGCGGAGTGGTTGACGTTCGAGCCGTCGTTGTTGTTCTCGCCGTTCGCCTCGTTGTGCTTGTTCGCGTAGCGGGTCAGATCGGTGAGCGTGAATCCGTCATGGCAGGTGACGAAGTTGATCGACGACGCGGCACCGCGGCCCGGATCGGTGGCGAACAGGTCGGCGGATCCGCACAGGCGCGTTGCCATCTCCTGCATGCCGATGCGGCCGACGCGTCCGCCACCCTCCACGTCGGTGAGCCAGAACTGGCGTGACGTGTCGCGGAACCGGTCGTTCCACTCGGCGAACGGCACGGAGAACTGCCCGGTGCGCCAGCCGAGATTGCCCAGATCCCATGGTTCCATGATGAGCTTGAGGTTGCCGAGCAGCAGGTCGGCGCGCAGCGCGTACAGGAACGGGTGGTGCTGCGTGAACTCGCCGTTGAGGCGGGCGAGCGAGACGCCCAGGTCGAAGCGGAATCCGTCGATGCCGATGCGTTTCGCCCAGTAGCGCAGCGAGTCGATCGCGAACGTGACGACGTGCGTGTTCGTGAAGTCGAACGTGTTGCCGCAGCCGGTCGTATCCTCCAGACGGCCGATGTTGTTCTTCTGTCGTCGGTACGTGGAGATCGCGTCGAGGCCGCGCCAGCAGACGGTCGGTCCCTCCACGCCGCCCTCGCACGAATGGTTGTAGACCACGTCCATGATGACTTCGAAGCCTGCCTCGTGCAGGGCGCGCACCATGTCGATGACCTCCTGGCGCACCGCCTCCGCTCCGGCCTCCTGCGCGGCCTTCGTCGCGTAGGAGGGTTCGGGGGCGAAGAATCCGAGCGTGTTGTATCCCCAGTAGTTCACGCGATTGCGTTCCTGGAGGAACACCTCCGGCTGTTTCGCCTGGATCGGCAGCAGCTCGATCGAGGTGACGCCGAGCCCTTGCAAGTAGGCGAGCGTGGTGGGGTGGGCGAGACCGGCGTAGGTGCCGCGAAGCTCCTCGGGCAGCCACGGCGCCTGCGCGGTGAAGCCCTTGACGTGCAGCTCGTAGATGACGGTCTTGCTCCACGGGATGTGCGGATGGTCCGGGTCGTCGTCATGCTTGGTCTTGTCGCGGTCGTCGATGGCGACGGACAGCGGCATGTGGCCGAGCGAGTCGACGGTGCTCATATTGCCGAACGCGGAGCCGGTGACGCGGTTGTCCTTCACCTCGCACTCGTAGGAGAAGGCGGCGGGGGAGAGCTCCATCGTGCCGTCGATGCCCTTCGCGTACGGGTCGAGCAGCAGCTTGTACGGGTTGAAGCGCACGCCGTGGCGCGGGTCCCATGCGCCGTCGACGCGGAATCCGTAGCGCATGCCGCTCCACGCCTTCGGGATGTGCACGTACCACAGGCCGTAGTTGGGGCCCTGCATGCGGAACAGGGTCTCGCGCACGTAGAGGTCTTCGAGGATGCGCATGCAGACGGGGAATTCGCGGATCTGGTCGACGAACGGCACGTTCGGCACGTCGAACAGTCGGATGGCGTCCTGATAGAACGCCGTGGGGTCGTCAAGCGATTCGATCACGCTCAGCCACACCTGATCGGCGGTTTCGGACCGGACGACGACGTCCGCGCCGCCGTCCTCGGTGAAGTAGAAGCCCGGGCGGGTGGCGTAGCGATGCAGCGGTGGATTTCTCATACACCCATTGTAGACGTGTCGGGTTTTTGCGGGGATTGCCGGTGGTTTCCTGCGGTTTTCTCCGTGGGCGGTGCACCTGGTTCGTGCCGTACGGCTGCCGGGAATGGCGGAATTCCGGGCGACACGCCGATGTGATTCGGTTTTAGAAAATGAATTTGCAAAACTCAAGAAAAGAAGTTATAGTGTGTATCAACACCTCGCAGGGAACGCGAGATGAACGAACTTCAACACCGTCGGTGACGACGGAAGAACAAGGAACAACACAGCAACAGTCTTCGCAGTCGAAGGCGCATCGAAAGGAACCATCATGAAGGCACTCGTGCTCACCGGCGTCAAGCAGTTCGAGATCCAGGATCTGCCCACCCCCGAGATCGCGCCGAACGAGGTGCTCATCAACACCGCCTACGCCGGCGTCTGCGGCACCGACCACGATCTGTACGCGGGCCGTCCGGGCTCCGCCGCCGCCGTCCCGCCGATCGTCCTCGGCCACGAGAACTCCGGCATCGTCGAGGCCATCGGCTCCGAGGTCACCAACGTCAAGCCCGGCGACCGCGTCGCCGTCGATCCGAACATCTACTGCGGCCAGTGCGAGTTCTGCCTCACCCAGCGTCCGGAGCTGTGCGACCACCTGTCCGCCGTCGGCGTGACCCGTGATGGCGGCCTCGCCGAGCAGTTCACCGCCCCGGCCACCGTCGTCTACAAGCTGCCGGACAACGTCTCCCTCAAGGACGCCGCCGCCATCGAGCCGATCTCCTGCGCCGTGCACGGCGTCGACCTGCTCAAGCTCAAGCCCTACCAGAAGGCCCTCGTCATCGGCGACGGCTTCATGGGCCAGCTTTTCGCCCAGATCGTGCAGGCCTACGGTGTGCACCAGGTCGACCTCGCCGGCATCTTCGACGAGAAGCTCCAGCGCAACCAGGAGCTGTTCGGCGTGAAGAACATCTACAACACCACCCGCGAGGCCATCCCGGAAGGCGCCTACGACGTGATCATCGAGGCCGTCGGCCTGCCCCAGACCCAGGCCCAGGCCGTCGCCGCCGCCAACAAGGGCGCCCAGGTGCTCATGTTCGGCGTCGGCCCGCAGGAGGCTCACTTCGAGATGAACACCTACGACATCTACAAGAAGCAGCTGACCATCCAGGGCTCCTTCATCAACCCGCTCACCTTCAAGGACGCGATCAGCCTGCTGGAATCCGGCAAGATGAACGTCGACCCGCTCATCAGCCACGAGCTCGAGCTCGAAGAGGTCCAGGACTTCCTCGACGGCAAGATCAAGGGCGTCTCCAAGGCCGTCGTCAAGCTCGCCCACTGAGTCCCGCAGCCGTGGCTCCGCTCCGGTCGGCGGGGCCGAGACCCGTCTTCGCCCCCGCTGGCGGGGGCTCCCGGCGGAGCCGGGTGGGGGGGCGCGTCGGCGGGGCTCGGCAAGGACGTGGATTCCTGTCCTCGCCCCCGCTGGCGGGGGCTCCCGGCGGAGCCGGGTGGGGGTGGTCCGCGCGACTGTCCGCACTCGTCCGCAACCACCCTCCGGCGCTGCGCGCCACCTCTCGCCAGCGGGAGGGAGCCATAACGGCCCATTCACCCGCCGGCGTTGCGTGACTCCTCCGTCAGTGGGAGGGAGTCGTGGCTCCGCTCCGTTTCATAGACTTGGCCGCCGGTTTTCCCCTTTTTCCCGGCGGCCATTACACTCTTTGGTCATATACCGCCCCTTATCCGACAACGATGTTTATGTAGGGATTATTCATGATTCGCTTCTTCGAAAAGTTCGGCATCCCCCGCGTGCTGCTCCTCGGCTTCCTCGCCGTGGCCATCTTCATGACCGGCGACGGCTTCGAGCTCACCTTCCTGTCCAAGTACATGGTCGATCAGGGCTTCACCGCGGCGCAGGCGTCCGGTCTGGTCACCGTCTACGGCCTGTTCGCCGCACTCGGCGGTTGGACGGCCGGTGTGCTCGCCGAGATGTTCGGCGCTCGCCGCGTTATGATGTTCGGCGCCTGCTGGTGGATCGCCGTTCACCTGGTCTTCCTGGGACTCGCTTTGCCCAGCGGCATCTATCCGTTCATCCTCGCCGTCTACGCGGTGCGCGGCATCGGCTACCCGCTGTTCATCTACTCGTTCGTCGTGCTGATGGCGCAGTACATCACCCCCGCCCGTCTCGCCTCCGCCACCGGCTTCTTCTGGACCTGCTTCTCGCTGGGCATCGGCGTGTTCGGCGCGTATCTGCCGAGCTTCATCATGCCGCACTTCGGTGAGTACCGGACCTTCTGGTTCGCGCTGCCGTTCTCGATCGTCGGCACCATCATGTGCTTCCTGTTCGTGCCGAAGAACAAGGTCGTCAAGGGTGAGGGGCTGAGCACCAAGGAGAAGCTCAAGGAGCTCACCGACGGCGCCACCATCCTGTTCACCAACCGCAAGATCGCCATCTGCGCCATCATCCGCATCATCAACAACCTGCTGCTCTACGGCTTCCCGGTCATCATGCCGCTCTACCTGTGCACCACGAAGTACGGCGGCATCAACATCTTCAAGACCGAGGAGTGGATGCGCATCTGGGGCTTCGTGTTCGTCGTCACCCTGATCTTCAACACCTTCTGGGGTTGGTTCATGGACCGCTTCGGCTGGGTGTGGCCGATGCGCTGGTTCGGTTGCGGCGTGCTCGCCGTCGGCTCCGTCGCCTTCTACTACATCCCGCAGTGGTTCGGCGCGAACGCGCTGATGATGATCATCGCCTCCATCATCGTCGGCATCGGTACCTGCGCGTTCTCCTGCCTGCCGACCATCATGACGCTCGAAGCCCCCGGCAAGCAGGGTGCCGCCCTCTCCGCCTACAACCTGGCCGCGGGACTCACCACGTTCGTCGGTCCCGGCATCGCCACGGTCCTGCTGCCGTCGATCGGCATCGAAGGCATCTGCTGGACGTACGCGGCGCTGTACGTGGTGGCGCTGCTGCTCACCTGCACCCTGCACCCGAAGCAGCCCGGCTTCGACGAGAAGGGCCACCGCATCAAGGAAACGAAGACCGAGACGGCGGAGTCTGCGATCGCGGCCTGATCGGCAACGAAATACCAATGATTGATCATTCGGGCGGCATGGCGTCGGCCGCGCCGCCCGAATGACGGATTATCCTGAACCTGTCGAGACAATCGAATCAACCATCACCATTCAAAGGAGAATCATCATGGCCAAGAAGATGACCGAATTCACCACCGACTTCCAGCACTCCGGCATGATCGCCAAGGACCTGGATGAGACCATCAAGTTCTACACCGAGACGCTCGGCTTCGAACTCGCCGGCCTGTTCCACAACGGTGAGAACCGTTGCGCCTTCCTGCGCTACGGCCACCTGACCATCGAGACCTGGGAGGGTGATCCGGCCCCGCTGACCACCGGTGCGATCAACCACTGGGCGTTCGACGTTCCGGATATCGAGGCCGCGTGGGAGAACGCGAAGGAACTCGGTCTGGAGATCAAGGAGGATGAGATCCAGTCCATTCCGAGCTTCTGGGACAAGGGTATCCGCTACTTCAACGTCTTCGGCCCGAACCGCGAGACCCTCGAATTCTGCGAGATCGTCAAGTAACCCGCTCCGCCTCTCCATCCAACCAACAGTCTGCGCATGGCCGCCGCGTTCATCCGCGTCGGCCATGCGCATTCGTGCCTATGGAACGGATTGTGTCGCGTGGTGTTGTGGTGGTGTTGGTGGGCTGGTGTCTCCTCCCGTTGTCGCGTGGTGTCGCGTGGTGGTGTGTGGGTGTCGGTGGGTGGTTGTTGGTTGCGTGTTGGTGGTGTGTTGGGTCTTGTTTTCGACACGCCGGTGTTTTGGCTTGTTTCTGGGGTTTTTGGGGTGTTGTGTTGGGGTTGGTTTGCGTTGTGGTGGTTGGTGGTGTATGTTTGTCACTCGCTGCCGCTGAGCGGCTTGGTTCTTTCCTTGTTGGTTGGTTCCGGGGTTGTTCGGTGTGTGTGGTGGTTTGAGAACTCAAGAGTGTGTTGTACTACTTACTTCTTTATAGTCAATGATTGCCAGTCCGATGCCGGCTCCGGTTTTGCTGGAGTGCCCGAGGGGGTTTGAATGGTGTCGGGGTTTTTGTGCGAACCTCTTTCCTTATAAGGGGTTCCGTCTTTTTTCTTTTTCGGGAGTCATCTTTTCGGATGCTTTCTGCAAGTTTTTTTGTGGAGGGTTCGATTCTGGCTCAGGATGAACGCTGGCGGCGTGCTTAACACATGCAAGTCGAACGGGATCCTGCCAGCTTGCTGGTGGGTGAGAGTGGCGAACGGGTGAGTAATGCGTGACCGACCTGCCCCGTACTCCGGAATAGCTCCTGGAAACGGGTGGTAATGCCGGATGTTCCAGTTGATCGCATGGTTTTCTGGGAAAGGGTCTTACCGGTACGGGATGGGGTCGCGTCCTATCAGCTTGACGGTGTGGTGATGGCGCACCGTGGCTTCGACGGGTAGCCGGCCTGAGAGGGCGACCGGCCACATTGGGACTGAGATACGGCCCAGACTCCTACGGGAGGCAGCAGTGGGGAATATTGCACAATGGGCGCAAGCCTGATGCAGCGACGCCGCGTGCGGGATGACGGCCTTCGGGTTGTAAACCGCTTTTGGCAGGGAGCAAGGCGTTTTTTGGCGTTGAGTGTACCTGTCGAATAAGCACCGGCTAACTACGTGCCAGCAGCCGCGGTAATACGTAGGGTGCAAGCGTTATCCGGAATTATTGGGCGTAAAGGGCTCGTAGGCGGTTCGTCGCGTCCGGTGTGAAAGCCCATCGCTTAACGGTGGGTCTGCGCCGGGTACGGGCGGGCTGG